>CAXYKQ010000180.1:0-19714 GCA_964277835.1 uncultured Edaphocola sp.
ATGGATATTCCGCACGAGGAAATGTACTGGTACCTGGATAGCCGTCGTTTCGGCACCGCGCCGCATGCGGGATTTGGCCTTGGATTTGAGCGTATGGTATTATTCATTACGGGTATGACCAACATCCGCGACGTGATTCCATTCCCGAGAACTCCGGGCAATGCTGCCTTCTAATTACCAGCTATAAATGAGCCTTTATTTATCATTGATCGTACCGGTTTACAACCGACCCCAGGAAGTGGAAGAATTGCTGGGAAGTCTTTTGCTGCAAAGCAATAAAAACTTTGAAGTAGTCATTGTTGAAGATGGTTCTGTAACACCTTGTGCGGAGGTCGTGGACCGGTATGCAGATAAGTTAGCAATCAGTTATTATGCCAAGCCGAATTCCGGTCCGGGACAAAGCCGGAACTATGGTGCGGAAAGAGCGAAAGGAAATTATTTTATTTTCCTGGATTCCGACTGCGTGATCCCGGAAGGCTACACCGCTGCTGTTTACCATTCCCTGGCGCAGCAATACGTAGACGCTTTTGGCGGGCCCGATGCGGCGCACGATAATTTTACGGATTTTCAGAAGGCCATCAATTACTCCATGACCTCGGTCATCACCACCGGAGGCATTCGCGGCGGCGGTGAGCAGTTGGACAAGTTCTTTCCCAGGAGTTTCAATATGGGCTATTCTAAAGAGGTATTTGAAAAGACCGGCGGCTTTGGAAAGATCCGTTTCGGTGAAGATATTGATATGAGTATCCGCATTCTCAGCAATGGGTTTAAAACCAGGTTGATCAAAGCCGCCTTTGTGTATCATAAACGCCGGTCGACTTTCCGGCAGTTTTTCAAACAGGTACACAATTCCGGCATCGCTCGCATCAACCTGAATAAGAGACACCCGGGCACCCTGAAATTAGTACATGCCCTGCCGGCTGTATTTACCCTGGGAGTTGTCTTTCTATTGTTCGCTGCTCTTTTCTGCTGGTGGTTTCTCCTCCCCTTGCTGCTCTTCTTCCTGGTTATCTTTGCAGACGCAAGCCTGCGCAATAAAAGTCTGAAGATCGGCTGGTTATCGATGTGGGTGAGCTTTGTACAATTAACCGGTTATGGATCCGGTTTTATCATTGCGTTTATCCGCAGGCACCTTTTAGGACAGGATGAATTCGCCTCTTTTGAAAAAACATTTTATAAATAAGTCAAGGGCATGCTCTACATTAAAGCACTGCATATCATTTTCATCGTGACCTGGTTTGCCGGCCTGTTCTACATGCCCCGGCTATTCATTTACAATACCGAAGCACAGAGCAATCCCGCAGAGGCTGCGAAAGACGCCCTGACAAAACAATTCACAGTGATGATGCAGCGGCTCTGGAAAGGCATTACCATTCCATCTGCTGTGCTGACCCTGGTATTCGGTCCGCTGACCTTGTATGAATATGGCTATTTACATAGTATGCCAACCTGGTTATGGATCAAACTGGGCTTCGTTCTGGGCTTGTATGCTTATTTTATCTGGTTGCACCGGATATTTAAACAACAGGAAAAAGGAGTATTCAGATATACCTCCACACAATTACGCATCATCAACGAGATCGCCACCATTTTTTTAATCGCTATTGTATTCCTCGTATCTGTACGGGATGCCATGAGCCTGGTTTACGGCCTGCTTGGCCTTATCGGGTTCATCTTCATATTGATGAGCGCCATAAACATTTATAAAACAATAAGAACAAAAAAAGAAAACCAATAAATATGCAAGAATTAATCAAAGAATTAATGGAGAAAGCAAACCTGGACGAGAGCCAGGCGACCAAGGCTTCTGAAGTGGCTTTAGCATTCTTAAAATCAAAAGTACCGCCTGCGTTCCAGGATAAGATGGACGATATCCTTGCGGGTAACTTTGACATGAGCTCCTTAATGGGTATGATCGGCAACCCGATGGATATGCTCAAAGGTATGTTCGGAAAAAAATAATATAACCTGTAGAGATTTAGAAAGCGGCTTTGGTATTCTATCTTAGCTGCTTTTTTTTACTACCAAAATGATATGCATGAAATCATCCGTCACCTATGCCGTCAAGGTGTTTCTTACAGCGATCACTATAACGCCTGTATATCATTGGATCTTCGACGGCATTATATTTAAAGCGCCTTTTAGCCTTTACCGCTTTTACTCGATGGGAATGCCGGAGGAATTCAGCAGGTGGACCCTTTTACTGATTCCTGTTTTCCTGATTGTGGGCGTTGCAGAGTACTTTATGGCGAAAAACCGAATCCCGGCCAGGGAGCGAAATTACATCCTCTGTATGATCGTAGTTTTAAGTATCGCTGCCCTTTCTTACCTGGGTGGAATGGAGTTTGATGCACTTTCCGCCTGGCGCATACTGCTGCCTTTCAACTATGTTATTATATGTATTGCTGCGCTATGGCGGTACAAAAGAAAATAAAAAGCCCAGCCTTTAGCATGAGAACAAACCAAGGTGAGCTTTTAAACAAGTATGAAACAATCTTTAGATCAATTTTTACGGTAAGCGTTTAATTGTAGAAGTACTTAGTGAAAGGTAAAATATCGTGTTTACCAATCTTTAAAATCCGTTCTCCCTTACTTAATCCCAGTTCAGCTGCAGCTTCTTCATTGCTGGGATAATCATATTCTATCTTTCCTACAAATGTACCTTTCTTCCTGAGGGTCACACTATAATAAACGGCTTTAGGTTCCATGCTCTTAAGCGTTTTCCGACCTTCTGCATCTTCAATCAGCACTTCAAGGTGTATATCTTTTGCGGATGGCTCAAAAACAGTTTGAATATATCTGTATGTACATTTATTTTTCCGGGCTAAATCACTACTTCTCCCCGTACGGATTTTTTTAAGAATTCCGGTAACTATTCCATTTAAAAAATACACCTTTATACTACAATTATCAGGTATTGAATTAATTTCAAACTATTATAGTAATTGCATTTTACTATGATAGCTTTATTTTAAGGTGAGCGCTTTTCGGGTTAGTACTACTTTAGGTGTAAGGCCTTGAATTTTTTCGTAAAGTATAAGTGTATTAAACTTTGGTTAAAATTCAAACCTTCTGCAAAGCTATGATAAAAATCCACAAATAGCACCTTGTAGCTAATGTTCTACTTATGGAATTTTATAGTGTTCATAAGGCGATCAGTAAGTTAATAATGATCATTACTGAGTTGTTTTATGATAGCCTCAATGGTCACCGCATCAGTAGCGGCTTTATAATTAATTACGATCCTATGTCTTAATACCGCGTTAGCTATCGCGTTCACATCTTCAATATCCGGTGAAAATTTACCTTGTAATACGGCATGGCATTTAGCCGCCAGGATCAGGTTTTGGGATGCACGCGGACCGGCTCCCCATGCCAGGTATTTATGGGCCAGCTCATTCCCGGGCACATTAGGGCGCGTACTTTGCACCAGCTTCACCGCGTAATGCAATACGTTATCCGGAACCGGCACTTTACGGATGAGCTGCTGGAAGAAAAGAATTTCCGCCCCGCTTAATACTTTCGGCACTGTTTCAAAAACGTTCCCGGTAGTCTGCTTCACGATCATTACTTCTTCATCGAAACTCGGGTAATCCACTTTGATCAGGAACATAAAACGGTCGAGCTGTGCCTCCGGTAACGGGTAGGTACCCTCTTGTTCGATCGGGTTTTGTGTAGCTAGTACAAAAAATGGCTTAGGCAGGTCATAGATTTCGCCGGAAACGGTGATGCTGCGTTCCTGCATCGCTTCCAGCAGTGCCGCCTGCGTCTTCGGAGGCGTACGGTTGATCTCATCCGCCAGGATGATGTTGGCAAAAACAGGCCCTTTAATAAATTTGAAATGGCGGTTCTCATCTAAAATTTCTGCGCCGGTAATATCACCGGGCATCAGGTCGGGTGTGAACTGTATGCGCTTAAAGCTGAGGTCCATCGCATCGGCTACGGTCTTTACCAGTAAGGTTTTAGCCAGCCCGGGAACACCCACTAATAAGCTATGCCCGTTACAAAAGATCGCCATGATGAGTTCGTTCACCACATCATCCTGCCCTACCACTACTTTTGCAATAGCAGCCTTAAGTGCCTGATACTTCTGTTGTAAATATTTTATCGCTTCTACGTCAGATGAAAATTTCGTTTCCATTGTTCAAATATAACTGGAAAAAGTTGAAAACTGTTTAATTTAAAAGGATTTCGAGGCTTTAAATTGATCCAATATCCTGGTACATAACATCAGTGCGCAATACATATTTGATCCCTTGGGTCACTTCTGCCCCTTCATGTCTCAACTCATGCTTAAATACCAGCGCATCGCCCTTTGAAGGCCTGATCACTTGTCCTTCATGAAACAAAGTATCTCCACCTTCAAAATCATCATTCAGGTAGATTAAAAAAGTAAACTGGCTTCTTTCCCGCTCGTTACGCACAAAGCTTCCGTCGACATGCATCTTAAAGCGCTGCCCTTTTTCGTAGCGGTAAAAACGGAAGAGTTCATTAAACCCTGAAGCTTTCGATTGCCGAAACATAGCGGGGAGGCAGGGCGCTGCTTTTTTCCAGAACGCTTTTGCCAGTACCGCATCTTCGTATAAAATCCTTTCATTATTGCGGATCCCTTTGAAGACACGCTCTTCTCCACCACCGAAATTAACTTTTGCCTGTTCGAACCCTGTTGTTTCCGCTTTTTCAATCATGGCATCACATACGGCGCCTGATAGAAAATTTTTGATCACAAACAGGTGGTCATTGTATTTTACGATCTCCATTGCTATAATAATTTTCCCGGTATCTCTCTGAGCTTTGTGCCAGCTTTAAACAGCTTACACCAATTAAGCCTAAAAACAACAGATTACTTATTATCCCGTACTCTTTGGGGATGAAGTGTTCTACGATTCCTAAATAAATAGTAGCAGCCGTGATTAACCAACTTAATTTAAGCCAATCCAATAAACCCGGCTGCCTCTTTTTAAGCGTCCTGAAGACATAAGTCAAAATAATACCCAGAATGGAAACGGTTAGAAGTAAGCTTGCTCCCGGCAGGTATTCTAATTTAAACAAAACACCCAGCAACAGCAGGGCTAAAAAAACAAGCATTATCCTGAAATAAACCGTTTTCCTGATTGTTGCCCGTTTAAAAATAACCCAATACCAAAAAATATTAAGCCCCGCTGAGGCGAAAGCCAGGAGGTTGCTTTCTCCCATAACTATTGTACCCAGCAGCACAATCAAGGTTACGGAGAACAATATCTTTAATAATTGCGAATTATTAGCTACCCCGCTCATCGGTCAAACATCAGGCGCTGTCCCATTACCGTATCATTGATCAGGCCATCCTCAAAAACAATCACGCCATTCACTAAGGTCTTATCAATAGTATAATCAAAGGTCTTACCCTCCAGCGGGCTCCAGCCACATTTATAAAGGATATTGGAGGCATTAACGGTGTAAGGGTTTTGTGCGACCAGTACGAGGTCAGCATGATAACCTTCACGAATATACCCTCGCCTGGATACCCGGAAACATTCGGCCGGTGCATGGCACATTTTCTCTACTACTTTCTCTATGCTTAATTTACCCTCCGAAACATATTGCAACATCATCTGCAGGGAATGCTGTACTAATGGCAGGCCGGCGGGGGCCTGTACATAAGGTTGCTGCTTTTCCTCCCAGGTATGCGGCGCGTGGTCGGTAGCAATAATGTCCAGACGATCATCCAGCAAAGCTTCCCATAAAGCCGCCTTATTTTCAGGCGCTTTGATCGCCGGGTTGCACTTGATCAGGTTGCCTTTTGCTGCATAATCATCTGCGGTAAAATGCAAATGATGCACACACACTTCATTGGTAATGCGCTTATCTCTTAATGGCAGCATATTGCTGAACAATTGCAGCTCCTTTGCGGTAGTAATATGCAGGATATGCAGCCGTGTATCATATTTTTTAGCCAGTTGTATCGCGGTGAAACTGCTTTCAAAACAAGCTTCGGCATCCCGGATCAGGGGATGAAAAGAGGCATCCGCAGGATTCGGATATTGCTCTTTATTTTTCGCAATAATGCGCTCATCCTCGCAGTGAGTAGCGATAAGGTGACCCGTCTCCGAAAATATTTTGTTGAGGGTAACAAAGTTGTCTACCAGCATATCACCGGTGCTGCTGCCCATAAATATTTTGATGCCGCACACTTCTTTCAATTTTGCATTCGCTTTCAGTACTTCATCTACGTTATTATTGGCGACCCCCATAAAGAAAGAGAAGTTAGCAATGGAAGAATTTGCCGCTACATCATACTTTTGTTCCAGTAATTCCTGTGTCGTTGCGGGTGGGTTTGTATTCGGCATTTCCATGAATGAGGTAGTACCTCCGGCAACCGCAGCACGGGCTTCCGTGGCGATAGTGGCCTTATGCGTCAATCCCGGCTCGCGGAAATGCACCTGGTCGTCAATAACACCCGGCAGTAACCATTTACCCGTAGCATCTATTTCCTGTATATTCTCGTAAACAGCAATAGAGCTGTCTATCTTCTGGATAATGCCATCTTTGATCAGCACATCACTAACAATCGTTTTGCCCTCGTTGACGATCTGCGCGTTTTTAAAAAGTATATCTTTTTGCATGCTCAATTATATAAAACTTAAAAAGAAGAAAATAGCCTGAAGCTATCTGTTCAACATTGCAAGATAAAAATAAATGCCCGTAATCCCTATCTTAATTCTAATTGCGGAGGCACAGCCTTACTCAAACTTACACCCGTATACGCGCATTTTTATCTTATTTGACGAACCCCTGACCATCGGATGACGCAAGCCTGACAAAAGCCCCGCGAAGCCTGGGTAACTTTGCGGCGTTTTAAAAAACTATTCTGATAATGAAAATGAAATGCACTTTTAGTGTGGCAGGACTGCTCCTCTCGGGAAGCCTGCTGGCACAGACCAACAGGCATAACAACCTCGGTCCCGAGCTACATCTTTGGAAGATGAAAAAAATAAGCAATACTGAATTCATAGCAGTAGGTAATAGCGGTACAGTTTTAAAATACAATACCGGTTGCAATGACTGGCTGCCTTTAACGGTTTCCGGTTCAGGTGATGACTTCAGGAACCTGTCTTTCCCGACCGCGAATACAGGCTATGTCAGCGGCCCGGCAAATGCCTTATACAAAACCAATAACGGCGGCACATCATGGTCTTATATCGCTCCGGCAAGTACAGGCCTTACCAATGCAAGTATACAATGTGTCTATTTCATCAGCGCCGATACGGGTTTTATTGCAGGCAGCCAGACCGGGCTTAGCGGTGGCGGCCGCTTTATTAAAAGAACGACTAATGGCGGAGCCAGCTGGGCCGATGTAACCCCGGCTTCCATAGGCAACAGTACAATTTACGATATGGCTTTCTTTCAACCCGGGACCGGCATCGCGGTAGCCACTAATAATAAGGCTTTCAGAACAACAGATAACGGTTTAAGCTGGACATCGGTCACTACACCCGGAACGGCTTACTCGGTTGCGGTAGCCGGACCACAAAATGCCATTGCAGTAGCCGGATCGAATATCATGCGTAGCACTGACCAGGGACAAAGCTGGACCAGCATTGCGACAACGGCAACAGGTCTGCAAGGGGTGCATTTTTATGATGCCAGCAACGGAATGATGACTGGTAATAACGGTGGCGTATGGCATACCAGTGACGGCGGGCTTAGCTGGAATGCCCTGCCCACCCTTTTATCCCAAAAGGTATATGATGTAGTCATGACGGATACCGGCAAAGGTGTGGCCGTGGGTGCAAATGGTATTGTTTTTGACCTGGATAAAAACCAGAACTTCCATCGTTTATTTGATGAAAGATTTTGCAATCCTACCGATAGCATTACTTATACCAGGTATACCAATATGGACCTTACCGCTAACAGTAACCCGAGGAAATGGTTTTTTGAAAATGTGAACGAAACTGAAAATGGTTTGACAGCCTCCGGTTGGTTCCCGGGTAAATTTGCCATCTATGATGCTTATTATTATGAAGAAGTAAAGAACCAGCAGGCTAAAGACAGTGCCTATATAGAGACCAGGGCGCTCAACTTCAGCGGTACCACCGATCTTTCACTACAATGGAATGAAGCATTTTATACGCATGTAAACTTCCTTAGCACTACTAAAATTGAAGGCTTTAACGGAACGAGCTGGGTTCCTCTATATACGAACAAAGGATTGAATTATGGCGATGGCATCGCCTCTGCTATCTTCCCTGCTCACAAACGATCTATAGATATCAGCGCACTCGCAGGCGTTGGTAATGCCCGACTAAGGTTCCACTATATAGCCCCTAATACTGCGGACGGTCTTAAAAATTTCTGGGCGCTCAGCGATATTGAAGTGCGTAACCAGGTCACGGATCTTGCCGTCGATGCTTTAACGGCAAGCGATAGCAATACCTGCTTAGCGATACAACCAATTGATATTGCTATTCATATCCGCAATGTGGGTGATTTAAACGTATTTCCGCTGGAGTTTGGCTGGAGCAGCAGTGACGGACAGGCCGGCCACAATGCGGCGTATGAGGTGATCAGCCCTAACAGCTCGTTTGATATGACATTGATTCAAGGATTCACTCCGCCATCAAATGGCGGCATCGTTACCATTAAAGCATGGATCAGCAATACACCTGATCATAATTATGCTAATGATACCCTTAGCCTTAGTCTGAGCTTTATTCCTGGTAGCGGTATTTTAGGCAGCGACACCAGCCTATGCCCGGGAAGTACCTTAGTGCTGCAGACCCCTCCTGGTACCGGCAATATCACATGGTCAGACGGATCAGTTGCTGCCAGCCTTTCTGTCGGCCAGGCAGGTCAATACTATTTCACCGGTACGTTAAACACTTGCCCGGTTGCAGATACTGTGACTGTAGCTTATTTCAACACTATCGACCCGGACATTGTGCTTGAGGGTAATAACCTGAAAGTAGCGCAAAATAACTACAACAGCATAGAATGGTTCAAAGATGGCATACCGGTCAGTGCAGCATCCGGTTTATATACTTTAACCGATCCGGAAGCGGGTAATTACAGCGTTCAGGTGACTACAGATGATGGCTGTACGCTGACTTCCGAGGATTATGCATACGCCCCGACAAATATTGGCGGACCGGGGCAAACAAAAAATAAACTATTCATTTACCCGAATCCTGCCCGGCATCAAATTACGCTTGATTTCGGAAAGGCATTAGCCGGAAATGCCGACCTGCACATTTTCGACGGAACCGGGAACCTGGTGGCAACACAAAAAATTATAGGTGGTAAACGGACACACACGGTTGCCATTGTTACCCTGCCTGAGGGTATTTACCTGATCAGGGTCAATAGTGGCAGCAGTGTGTACAACGCAACCCTTACGCGGCTTAAGTAACCCAATTATCCATTCGCTTAAATAAAATAGTGCCTAACCTCTTCGGTTAGGCACTATTTTATTCCTGTTCCGGGAAAAAATGGCTTACTTCTTTCTAAAGAAAATTTTGATTGGTACCCCGTTGAACCCGAAATGCTGGCGCAATTTGTTTTCCAGGAAATTCTGATAGGGCTTCTTGATCTCGTCCGGGTGGTTGGAATAAAAAGCAAAAGAAGGAACCATGGTAGGGATTTGCATCACGAACTTGATCCGTACATTGTGACCGCGTACCATTGGTGGCTTATAATGCTCTGCTTCTTTCAGCATGACCTCATTCAATACCGAAGTTGGCACCTTCTTCTGGCGGTTCTCATACACTTCCAATGTCTTTTCCATAGCCTGGAAAATCCTTTGTTTCTCCTGTGCAGAAATAAACATCACGGGCACATCACAAAATGGCTGTAAGCGCTCTTTTAACTGGCGTTCGTAGTCACGCGCCGTATTGGTTTGCTTGCCTTGTATCTTATCCCATTTATTCACCAGTACTACAATCCCTTTCCCTTTACGCGTAGCCAGGCTGTAGATATTTACGTCCTGCGCAGTAATGCCCACTTCGGCATCGATCAGTAACATACATACATCTGCTTCGTCCATCGCATTGATCGCGCGGATCACAGAGTAGAATTCAAGATCTTCACTTACATTTTTCTTCTTACGGATACCCGCTGTATCAATCAGGATAAACTCTTTCTCAAACATGTTGTAATGCGTGTGAATAGAGTCCCTGGTCGTACCCGCAATATCGGAAACAATCGTACGGTGCTTACCCGTAAGTGCGTTCAGCAAAGTTGATTTACCGGCATTAGGCTGACCGATGATCGCGATTTTAGGAATAGGGTTTTTAGGGTAAGGTACTTTAATAAGTTCTCCATACTCGTTCTCTTCCTCTACCCAGATCACCTCTTCATCATTTACATAATCAGCAGGGATCAGGTCGGTAACGTAATCCAGCATATCACCGGTACCTTGTCCGGAAGCTGAAGCGATCATCACTACCTGTTCGAAGCCAAAGCCATAGAATTCTGTAGCCGCGATCTGGCGCGCCGGGTTGTCCACTTTATTGACCACCAGGATCACCGGTTTTTTGGATTGATTCAGCACGGTCGCCATATCCTCGTCCAGGGGAGTAGCGCCGGAGCCGGCATCCACAACAAATAAAATTACATGTGCTTCATCAATAGCGATGTGCACCTGAGAGCGAATCTCTTTTTCGAAAACATCTTCCGAATCTGACACGAAACCTCCGGTATCGATAACGTTAAAAACTTTACCGTTCCAGTCACAGATTCCGTATTGACGATCACGGGTAACTCCGCTGAAGTCATCTACAATAGCTTTTCTTTGCTCGACCAGCCGGTTGAACAATGTAGATTTTCCAACATTGGGTCTGCCCACAATCGCGACAGTAAATCCAGGCATAATTAAATAATTTAAAATATATTAGCCTGCAAAGGTACGACTTTATATAGAACTATAATTAATAAGGCAGCCAATGAGCCTTGACTGCCTTAAGGATTAAAGGATTTAGAGCATTAAACCTATTATAATTTTTGAAACTTAGTGGTCATTTTCTTTCCATTATGCAGTACATTCAACAGGTAAGTTCCGGAAGGAAGTGAAGAGATATCTGATCTGAAACGTTGCCCGGAGCCGGAATGCATATGTACTTTGGATTGCAAAATACGGCCGGACAGATCAATTACAGATAGCTCATAAGCGCCGTAGTCCGTAGTATGTAATACTATGCTTAACTCATTGCCTGCCGGGTTTGGAAATATTTCCAGGCCTGTGATCCCGTTTTGCTGTTTGATAGAAGAGCCTTGCTCTTCAGTAATACTCGCGCTCTGCCCTTTGTTCCATTGGTCGCCACCATTAGCATCAGAAATACCATTTCCATTTACCGCATTCAGGACTGCATAAAATTTAACCGTGCCCGTCCCGGCAGCAGGCGCCGTCCATAAAAATTCTTTTACATAGGTATAATTATTATCGGCGTTTAAGCTTCCCTCGAGCGGCTGTGTATGTTCGATCAAAGTACCATTTGCCCTTGTCGCAACCCCCGAAACGCCATTTGTCGCTAAAGTACCTACAGAGGTCCCGCCCGCATTAGCCGCAGTCAGCTGGAAGCCGAATTTTGGTCTTCCATTGGTCGCATTTTGACCGTTAAGGCGCACCGTATAAGTCGCGCCGGGCGTATAAGTAGTAACCGGGTTACCCCCGGATAAAAGTTCGATATTAACTACGGTTGCTGTATTGGCATTATTTCCATGGCAACTGTTACAACCATCGCTAACCCCATTACTACCGGTCCTGTTTCCCAAGGTACCGTGCGTACCGGATTGCATAGAAGAAACGGCCAGCAGCATACCGATACCAACAGCCGAAATAGTGAGTAATTTTCTTTTCATGTTTTGATTGTTTAACGAGTCATATTATACTGAATGTAATATTAAATATTTTTTTGACAAAAAAATGACCGGAGCAAAAAAATATTGTCATAATTATATTTACATTATCTTTACTAGCCCTTATAAAAAATTTTTATGAAAAGAATTCTATTTTCTGTTATTTCCAGTCTGGCATTGGTTTCAGGAGCCCATGCCGCAACCGGAGATACCACGGTGGTACAGGCTCATCCACAAACTTCATTTTTACAGTATGGTAACTATGACCAACCGGTAAGTTTTCCTTCAGGTGCTAACAGCTATCGTAAGATCAATATGACGTTTACGCTGGGAAAAGAAACCTGTCCCCCGTCAGAGCAATACTGCGCTCAATGGGATTATACGATACGCATTACAGTGATGACCCCTACCGACACTTTCGAGCTGGGAAGATTCATCACGCCTTATGCGCACTCTTCTTATCCGAACATGCCTTTATCATGGAAACATGATTATGTATTTGACGTAACGGATTTTTACCCGATCTTAAAGGATAATGCTACGATGCGGATCAAGTACGAAGGCTATTCCTGGGGCTTTACCGGGTCTTTAAAATTTGATTTTGTTGAAGGAACGCCTCCGAGAGATGTGGTCGGCGTGAAAAAAATGTGGAACAATAGTTTTCCTTTCGGGCAAACGGCTAATCCAATCAACAGCAATACAGCTCCCATTACCTTCAATAAGCCTGCGGATGCGATTTATGCAGAGGCGTATCATATCATCTCCGGACATGGCTCTGATGACCAAACTAACAACTGTGCCGAATTTTGTAATAAATGGTACCGCTGGATGGTTAACGGCACTAATGTAGAGCAAAGAAACATCTGGAGAAATGACTGTGGCGTAAACTGGGTATACCCGCAATCGGGAACCTGGGTATACAACAGAGCCAACTGGTGTCCCGGCGACATCGTGTTCCCTATTGTACATAAGGTGCCCGCTACCGCATTAGCCGCCACTTCATTTAATGCCGGTCTTGAATTCCAGTCTTATACCTCCAGCAACCAGTCTAATCCTCCTTCTTATACCACTTCCAATACTTTATTCTTCTATAAGGAATATAATCATGTAACGGATGCCGGTTTGGAAGACATCATTGCCCCCAGCAATAAGGATTTATATTTCCGCTCTAATCCTATTTGCGGCGAGGTAAAAGTGAAAGTGAAAAACTATGGTAAAAACCCTTTGACGTCTATTAACTTCAGTTATGGTGTCGTAGGAACGCCTAATGCAACCTACACCTGGACAGGGAATATCGGGGCGATGGAAACGGCAATCATCAGCCTGCCTACTATTGCCTCCTTTAAAACGATAACCGGGAATCATGAATTTGCTGCGATCATTACCGGGACGAACGGAACAAATGACCAGGAAAGCCATAATGATACCGCGCGCAGCAACTTTACTGCTCCACCGCATTGGGATAAAGGGAACTTCATCATCCGGATGGTTTCCAGCGGCTTCACGCAACCGGGAAATGCCTCAAAATGGATCATTAGGGATGAAGCCGGCAATATCGTGTTCCAGAAAAGCAGTACGGTAGCATCACAGGTCAACACCGATACCATACATCTTGAAAACGGTTGTTATGCTATGGAAGTAATCGCCGAGGCCGGGTACGGTTTCAGATTTTTATCTGCTTTTAACCCGGGTAGCTTGTCGGTGAAGCCTTATAACAGCAACACCGAGTTAGCCCTTCCTAAATACAATCCGGGTAATGCAGGCCTTGCCGGAGATTTCGGAAGCGGCTTCATCCAGGAGTTCGTAGTGACCAATTCTGAAACCCTGCCGGTTGGTATCAGTAAATGGAATAACGAGATACAGATGAGCGTTGCTCCTAACCCTGCCAAATCCCAAATTACGGTAAAACTGGAAGGTATCAATGACCCGCAAGCCAAGATCCAGATCAAAAATATTTTGGGACAGACGGTCTTGACTACCAAGGCCAGCCAGGCTGAAAACATCATTAACATCAGCCACTTACCTGCCGGCGTATATACTTTGCTTTATGAAAGCACCCGCGGCAGCAAACTGGAAAAAGTTGTGATCAGTAAATAGTTAATACATTTATATTGGATAAGCGCCCGTTGATGTATCAACGGGCGCTTTATATTTACTAATTTAATAATTTGAGTTTTTAAATTGAAATTTCTGCTTTTTTATAGTTGATTCTTAAAATTTTTATATTTTTGCAATTGAAAATTAGAAATACGGCAATACGGACGCCGATTTAATAAGTTTAAAAATTTTTAAAATATGTCAGCAAATCGCTTTACTTCTATCGACGAAGTGCACATGCACAGCGAAAAAACGATCCACGATTACAGCGGTAAGAAAATCACCGATTTCTTTGCCTGTAATGTATTTAACGGCAATAAAGTCAGGGAGTACGTGAGTGACGAAGGCTACAAAAGCTGGCAGAACTCGGTGAAGGCGGGTAATAAGATTGACCGTAAAATGGCCGACCAGATTGCATCAGGAATGAAAGCCTGGGCGATGAAGAATAATGCGACCCACTATTCCCACTGGTTCCAACCATTAACCGGGACTACTGCTGAAAAGCACGATTCCTTTTTCACCTTAAAAGGAGATGGTACTCCATTGGAAACTTTTGATGGCGATGCCCTGATACAACAGGAACCGGATGCATCCAGCTTCCCTAATGGCGGTATTCGTGCCACTTTTGAAGCCCGTGGCTATACCGCCTGGGACCCGGCTTCTCCGCCCTTTATCATGGAAACGGCGAAAGGTAAAACGCTTTGTATTCCTACGATTTTTGTTGCCTATAGCGGCGAGTCTTTAGATTATAAAGCACCTTTATTAAAATCTATTGCGGTTTTAGATAAGGCAGCGGTAGACGTATGTAATTATTTTGACAAGAACGTTTCCAAAGTTACGGTTACTTTAGGCTGGGAGCAGGAGTATTTCCTCATTGACGAAGCCCTGGCTGATGCCCGCCCCGATATCGTTCAATGTGGCCGTGCGCTGATCGGGCATGCCCCGGCAAAAGGACAGCAGCTGGAAGATCATTATTTCGGTGCTATCCCGGAACGCGTATTTGCCTATATGCAGGACTTCGAACAAGAAGCCTATAAATTAGGTATTCCCCTGCGTACCCGTCATAACGAGGTTGCGCCCGGCCAGTTTGAGTGTGCTCCTATCTTTGAAGAAGTAAATGTTGCCGTAGACCATAACTCCTTGTTGATGGACATCATGAACCGCGTGGCCAAACGTCATAAATTAAAGGTTCTTTTCCATGAGAAACCATTTGCCGGGGTAAACGGGAGTGGTAAACATAATAACTGGAGCTTATCCACCGATACCGGTATCAACCTGTTGGCTCCGGGTAAAACGCCACGTACCAACCTGTTATTCCTTACTTTCTTTATCAATGTAATTAAAGCAGTGCATGACCATGCAGACTTGTTACGCGCTGCGATCGCATCAGAAGGTAACGATTACCGTTTAGGTGCTAATGAAGCACCTCCGGCCATCATTTCCGTGTTCATCGGTAAGTATCTTACAGAGGTATTAAGCGAGATCAAAGAACGTGTGGGCGGTAATTTCACCGAGCAGGATGAAGTGATCCTGAAAATGGATATCCACAAGCACATCCCGGAATTGCTGATGGACAATACCGACCGTAACCGGACGAGTCCTTTTGCCTTTACCGGTAATAAATTTGAATTCAGAGCAGTAGGTTCTTCTGCCAACTGTGGCTCCCCGATGAGCACTTTGAATACGATCATGGCCAAAACCCTGATCGAATTTAAGAAGGAGGTAGATGCTAAGATTTCCGGCGGTGAGAAAAAAGAAATTGCTATCCTGCAAGTATTAAGAAGCTATATCAAAGACAGCCAGAACATCTGCTTTGAAGGCGATAACTATAGCGAAGAGTGGGCCATGGAAGCAGAAAAACGCGGCCTGAGCAATTTCAAAACCACCCCTGAAGCACTGGACGTGCTGACAAAGCCGGAGACCTTAAAAATGTTCAGCGAGATGGGTATCTATTCTGAAAGAGAGCTGCATGCCCGTCACGAGATCGTCCTGGAAGAATATGTGAAACGTGTACAGATTGAAGCCCGCGTATTAGGCTACCTGACGACGAACCACATTTTACCGGCTGCCGTAGAATACCAAAACAGCCTGATCAAAAATGTCAAAGGCTTAAAAGAATTAGGCCTGGAAGAGCACACTTACGCGGCACAACTAAACTTGTTAAAAGTAATCAGCGGCCATATCCAGGAGGTTAATGACAATGTGGAAGCGATGATCGAAGAGCGTAAAAAAGCCAATAAAATGGAGAATATGCGCCAAAGAGCGGATGCTTACTGCACAAAAATTAAAGTCCGTTTTGATAAAATAAGGTACCATGTCGATAAGCTGGAATTATTTGTTGACGATAAAATATGGCCTATGCCAAAATATCGTGAGATGTTATTCCTGAAATAATTGCTGCATAACCGACAATAAAGCCATCGTTGTTTAACGATGGCTTTATTGCTCTCAGATTAATATCAAAAATTCCTTATTTCCTCAGGTCTAAGATCCGGCTGAGCTTTCCGCCCTCGCTTCTGCCAATAGTTTGAGGCGCCAGTACGCAGACTTTCATGCTTAGACCGATATCCGCCTTTATCTTGTGTTGCAATTGTTGTTGTGCCCTGGTCACCGTATCATGTTCTAAAACATTGCTGGTCGTTCCAACCAATGCATCAAAGACCTCAGCCGCCAGCTCTATCTTAACCTCCACCTCATCCATACTTCCGGAACGGCTCACTACAAGCTGGTAATTTTTGCTTAAACAAGGAATCCCCTCAAGTGCCGCTTCCACCTGCGTGTGGAACAAATTAACGCCCCTGATAATCAGCATATCGTCCGCGCGACCTACGATAGGTCCCATTTTGATATGCGTTCGTTTAAAAGATTTATCGTAGTAAACAGAGGTGATATCATTCGTCCAGTAACGCAGTACTGGCGAGGCTTCCTTAGTTAAAGTGGTGAACACCAAAACCCCTTCCTTACCATAGGGTAAAGGAGCTCCCGTCTCTTTATCTACGATCTCCGGGTAGAAATGGTCTTCCCAGATATAACTACCGGTTCCTCTCTCTTCAACATCTTCCTGCGAAACGCCCGGGCCGATGATCTCGCTCAAACCGTAAATATTGCTGGCCGCTACGCCAAGGCCAGACTCAACAGCTCCCCTTATACTCTCCGTCCAGGGCTCGGCTCCCAACACAGCATATTTAAAGGGTATGTCTTCCGGCGCAAATCCTTTACGCTTCATCGTTTCCGCCAATGTCAAGGCATAAGAGGGCGTGCAGCAGATGGCATCGCTGCGAAAGTCCTGCATCAGCATAATTTGCTTCTCAGTGCCTCCGCCTGAGATCGGCAATACGGTCATCCCCAGTTTTTCAGCGCCGTAGTGGAGCCCAAGGCCGCCGGTAAACAACCCGTAGCCATAAGCATTCTGCATCAGCATACCCGGCCGGCAACCGGCTGCATAAAGCGATCGTGCGACAACTTCTGCAAAAAGCTCAATATCATTTTGGGTATAGCCAACGACAATGGGTTTTCCTGTAGTACCGCTGCTGCAATGCAGGCGTACCGCCTGCTCTCGTGGTACGGCAAACAATCCGAACGGATAATGATCCCTTAATGCAGATTTGTAAGTAAAAGGAATCTGAGGCAAATCTTCTATGCCTTTAATCGCTTCAGGCCTCAGTCCTTTTTCATCGAACACCTGCCGGTAATACGGGACATTCTGATAGACATTTTGAACGAGTTGTCTCAACCTTTTATTTTGCAACTCCCGTAACCGCTCAAGGGACATCGTTTCAATATCCCGGTTAAAATATGACATTTGCTGTTGTTTTCTTGAAAATAAAGGTAGCAGATTCCGGGAAAGTATTTTAATAAAATCTGCTTAAAACTATAGCTCGAGATGACCGGCAACATCTATCGAAACCAAGTGCCGGCCTGTAAAAATGATTGGATTGAACGGGAAATAAAAAAAGGTTGCGGCTACAACTGAATGCTCCTGATCTCATTGAAATGCCCGCTCAGAGATGATAAAATATCTTCCGAACTGGTGTGGGTCATCAAGATCTGGGGAATAGCTAAAGTACTTAACAGGGAGAACAGCCGCTGGATACGCTCTTTATCCAGTTTTTCAAAGATATCATCCAGCAGTACGAGCGGAGTTTTACCTAAATTTCTCAGCCATTCGAGTTGCGCCAGTTTCATAGCTATCAGCAGGGATTTTTTTTGTCCTTGAGATGCATGTGTTTTGTAAGGTAATTCATTCAATACCAAAAGCCAATCTTCAGTGTGCAAACCCGATGTACTCCGCCGGGCTTCGATATCTCTGCTTCTTTGGTAACGCAGCATCTCGAAAAGTCGGGCAGGATCCTGTATACAGGGATTATAACGTACATCGATCGCTTCTTTTTGATGGGCGATTGATTCATAAAAGCGACCTACCAGCCCAGGAATATGTTCAGATATCTCTAATCTTTTTTGTAAAAGATAAGCTCCCGTATCGGCCAGTTGGCGGTCATATATCTCCAGCAAGTCCTGGTTGACGGGATAAGCGCTTTGCTTCAGGAAAGCGTTCTTTTGCTCCAGCACTTTCTGGTAATGAATCAGGCTTTCTAGGTAAAGCGGGTCGGCCTGCGAAAGTAGGCCGTCAAAAAATTTTCTGCGGACCGCGCTAGCGCCGTTTACCAGTTCGATATCGTCCGGGGCAACCATCAGTGCCGTATGCTTGCCGATATAGCTGGTCATTTTTTCTACCGGGACTTCGCCTACCAGCAGGCGCTTCTTCCCGTCCTTCCATATAATCGTGGAGTCTTCGCCGGCTGCCGCATCGCCAAATATGCCGGCAATACGAAACCCCTCTTTGCCTTCCTGCACATTATTAATTTCCTTACTCTGGAAATAACTCTTGGTGAAGCACAAATAATAAACCGCATCCAGCAGGTTGGTTTTACCGACTCCGTTATTCCCGCTTATAGCTATCACGGCAGCATCCAGGTCAAAATGCCGGAAGTCATAGTTTCTGAATTGAGTAAGCGTTATGGAACGGAGTCTTTGCAATTAAAATCCTTAAAGATTGCTTAAACTGCAAATTTGCACATAAAGCTTCATTTTAGAGAGAATTTTCCCTATTTTCGCAAAAATAAAATCGGAATATAGTGCAAACACAATTTGATAAAGCGCAATACCTGGAATGGTATGAGAGTATGCTGCTGCAACGTAAGTTTGAAGAGAAAGCGGGACAATTGTACGGTATGCAAAAAATCAGAGGTTTCTGTCACTTATATATAGGTCAGGAAGCCGTTTCTGCAGGTATTATCTCTGCTATCAGGCCTGATGACAACTTAATCACTGCCTACCGCGATCACGGCCTGGCTTTAGCTAAAGGGATGACTGCCAACGAATGTATGGCAGAGCTTTATGGTAAAGCAACCGGATGCACCAAAGGTAAAGGCGGATCCATGCACTTTTTCTCTAAAGAAAAGAGATTCTTTGGCGGACACGGTATCGTGGGCGGACAAATTGGTTTAGGTGCCGGTATCGCATTTGCCGATTACTATAATGAAAATGACCGCGTAACTGTCTGTTTGTTCGGTGATGGTGCTGCCCGCCAGGGTTTATTGCACGAAACCTTCAATATGGCCATGCTTTGGAACCTGCCGGTAGTATTTATTTGTGAAAACAACTTCTACGCGATGGGTACCTCAGTAGAGCGTACCTCAAAAGTGCTGGACATCTTCCGTATGGCGGATGCTTATGACATGCCCGCAGATTCTGTCGACGGGATGAGCCCTGAAGATGTGCA
>CAXYKQ010000181.1:0-5916 GCA_964277835.1 uncultured Edaphocola sp.
TGGATTCGGTACGTTTTCAACTATCTCGGATCCAGGCCGCCTATACGCTTGCCTCTGCTATGTGCGCCAAGGCTTCTGAAATGAGCGGCATTGCTTTCGATCTCTCCGGCGAAGGAATACAGGCTAACAGTATGAAGGCATTGGTTTCCGACCTGATGCAGGAATCCGCCCAGATCTGCGTGCAACTTTCCGGGTCGGGTGGTTATAAGATAGATCATATCGCCGGCCGCGGCATTATTGACAGCCGGCCTTTCCAGATCTTTGAAGGTTCTAATGAAATGCTTTACGCGCAGATTGCCGAAGTGCTGACGCGGCAAATGAAAAAGTTGAAACAGGATAATTTTTACCATTACCTGCAACAATATCCCCTGACGGAAAGAATTGCTCCCCTGTTTAAAAATCACCTGAGCTTCTCCATACCCGATATCATGGTGCAAAGACAGCTGATCGTGATCGGCAGGATCGTTTCCCGGTTGATCTGTTTGCAGTTTGTCGCAGAATTTACCGATAAAGGATTCCGTAAAGATCTTTATGAAAACTGCATCAAACATATAGAGATGGATGTCAAGAAATTCATTGCAGATATAAAGGATTATAACAATGCAGAGCCGGTTATGGATTACCAGGAAGCCTCTTGCTGGTGGCAATTGTTGCCCTGAGACACCGTAACAGGAAAAAAAAGACCTTATATAGCCTGAAATCCCCCCCTTAGGGGGATTGCTTTTTCAGGGATGGCGCTGTACATTTGTCGGGTACAAATTTATATGCACATGCAGCTAGTAATTAAGGATTTGAATAAAGTCTATCCCAATGGTGTGAAGCCGCTTAACAATGTTAACCTGACGATTGATAAAGGATTGTTCGGATTGCTGGGTCCCAACGGGGCAGGGAAATCCTCGCTGATGCGTACTATAGCTGCGCTGCAAAACCCGGACAGTGGCAGCATTATGCTGGGTGATATTGATGTGATCAATGATAAAACAGCTTTAAGAAAAGTATTGGGTTACCTGCCACAGGATTTTGGCTTTTATCCTAAAGTCTCTGCGCTGGAATTATTAAATCACTTCGCCATACTGAAAGGTATTGCCAATAAAGGGGAACGTAAAGAGCTGGTCGCGGCATTGCTGCAGCAAACTAATCTTTATGAAGCCCGGCACAGAAACGTAAGCGACTATTCCGGCGGGATGAGGCAACGTTTCGGAATCGCACAAGCATTGATCGGGAATCCAAAGCTGGTGATCGTCGACGAGCCTACCGCAGGACTGGACCCTATGGAGCGCAACCGCTTTCAGAACTTGCTGAGTGAAATCGCTACCAATACCATCGTCATATTATCCACGCACATTGTAGATGATGTAAAGAATCTTTGTAAGAAAATGGTGATCATGAACCAGGGGACTATACTGTATGAGGGTAATCCTAAAGACGCCCTGGAAGAAGTACGTGGCAGGATCTGGCATAAAGCTATTGACCCGCATAGCCTGAATGCTTACCGGGCAAAATACAATGCGATCTTCTCCTCTATGGTAAACGGGGAAATGGAATTAAGGATCTTTAGTGAGTCAGAACCGGGAGACGGTTTTATGAGATCTGAAGTGGGATTGGAGGATGTCTATTTCTCGACTATTGTAAACAATTTACATAAAAAAGCTTAGGATGTTTGGAGCTATTTTTTCTTTTGAGTTAAAGCAGGCCTTCAAGCGGCCTATGACTTACATATTCTTTGGCATTTACCTGCTTTTTAGTATGTTTATCGCGCTGGTGGCCACCGGTGCGATCCAGACGGCGCAGGGTGACTCTAACGCAACGCTGAACTCTGCTTATGCAATCGCTGAATTTCTGGTAGGGTTCAATGGAAATATTTTAGGTATGTTGAATAGTATCGTATTGGTGGCTGTTATGGCCAATGCCATACAGAAGGACTACCAGTACAATATTCATGCCCTTTTCTTCACTAAGCCAATTTCAAAAGCGCAGTATTTTTTCGGTCGTTTCCTGGCTGCATTTTTGACCGGAGTCTTCGTGATGTCCGGGATGCTGCTGGGTTATGCAGCGGGCCTGATCCCCGGTATAGGTACAAAAATGGTCGGTCCTTTTGAGCTCATTAATTTTTTGCAACCCTTCATCGTATTTTTATTACCCAATGTCTTTATCCTCGGGGTTATATTCTTTTCGCTGACCACCTTCACCCGCAATACTTTAGCGGCTTACATGACCTGTATCATCATGCTGATCGGCCGGTTTATCGCGGAAAACCTGGGATCAAACATGGATTATGCTTATGGCGCCGGATTGCTGGAGCCCTTTGGCAGTAACGCTTTTGGGTATGTGACCAAATACTGGATGGCTGCAGAGCAGAATACTTTGTTATTGCCGATGGACGGTTTGTTACTTTACAACAGGATGCTATGGCTAGGTATTGCTCTAGCGATCATGTTGCTGAGTTTTTCAGGCTTTAAATTCTCCCAGTTTGCTACGCCCTTCACGCTGTTTAAACGTAAAATAAAAGAAGATGCTTTAGTAGGCTACCAGGAGCGGCCTTTAGCGGAACTTTTGAATGTAAAGCAGGATTATTCTGCTTCATTTTCCTGGCGGCAATTATTTTACCTGAGTAAGTTTGAATTCAGGAAAATTGTACAGAGCACTTTCTTTATCATCTGCTGTGCACTTGCGTTGGTCATGATCGGAGTTATCTATTACTACAGCGGCAGTGTTTATGATACAGAAATGCAACCCCTTACTCAGACTATTATCCGGTCGGTTAACGTATACACTTTGCTGGCCAATATATTTGTTATTTTCTACGCGGGAACCGTTGTGTTCCGCGAGAAGGAAAACCGTATAGATGAATTGATCTATGCTACTCCGGTAAGCAATCCTATTCTTTATTTTTCAAAGTATCTCGGGTTGCTCGGCGCTATCGTATTGATGCAATTGCTGGCCGTAATTATGGGTATCAGCCTGCAACTTTCACAGGGCTTCTACCAGATTGATTTATGGCAGTATTTTGTAAGCGTCATTGTTTTCGGTACCCTCGGTTACGTGACAACGATCGGTATTTGCCTGGCGCTGCAGGTTATTGCACCCAACAAATACCTGGGATTCTTTTTTTCTATGGTCCCTGTAATGTTATTGGGCGTTGCATTAAGTTTGTTACAATGGAACAATAATATTTACCATTTTGACTCCGACGGCCCCAGGATGCCATTTACAGAGCTGAATGGTTACGGCCCTTTAGGGCCCTGGTTTACCTACCGGGTTTATTGGATTGCCTTCGTGCTACTGGTTAGCTTACTGAGCTTGTTCTTTTTCTCGAGGGGCAAAGAGCTTGCTTTTAAAGCACGTTTCCGCTTTTCAAAAATGGAAATGAAACCGGTGACAAAAATCGGGATCGCGGTTTTCGCGCTTCTGTTTTTGGTAACGGGCAGTTATATATTTTATAATACCAATATCCTGAATCGCTACATCTCTCCGAAAGAGTTCACCCTGAAACAGGTAAACTACGAAAGGCAGTATAAGCAATATGAGCATACACTCATGCCTAGGGTTATTGAGTCAAATCTGGATGTAGCTATTTTCCCGGAAACCCGGAGCCTGCACGTGAAAGGCTTTTACTGGTTGAAAAATAAACACCAGGTTGCTTTGGACACGATCTACATAAACCTGATGGATGAGACATCGAATTTTGTCTATAAGCATACGGGACTGAATGTGCCAGTTACTACCATAAAAGACGATAAGGAATTTGGCGTACTGATCTATAAGCTCAACACTCCTTTAGCTGCCGGAGATTCTGTAAAGCTGGATTTTGAATTTGATTACAGACCTAAAGGTTTCGGCAATGACGAGATCAGCACATTGGTTGTTCAGAACGGTACCTTCTTTAATAGCTCTATAATGCCCAGCCTGGGATATAACGAGCGCTATGAGCTGGGCTCGAACGCCGAGCGCAAGAAACATGATCTGCCCAAAAAAGAAAGCATGCATCCTTTAGACGATACTGCTGCTTATGCTAACAATTATATTTCAAATGATGCTGACTGGATCCGTTTTGAAACACGTGTGAGCACCAGTGCTGACCAGACTGCTATCGCTCCGGGTTACCTGGAACGGCAATGGCAGGAAAATGGCCGTAGTTATTTTCACTATAAGATGGACAACCCGATTCTTAATTTTTATGCATTCCAATCCGCGCGTTATAAAGTGAAAAGAGACAAATGGAACGGAGTGAATCTCGAGGTCTACTACGATAAAGCACATGAGTATAATGTAGACAATATGCTACTCGCCATGAAAAAATCTTTGGAATATTACAGCAAAAATTTTTCGCCCTACCAGTTCCGCCAGTTGCGCATTATAGAGTTCCCTGCCTTTGCCTCATTTGCGCAATCCTTTGCCAACACGATCCCGTTTTCGGAAAACGTAGGCTTTACGAACAAAGTAGATACCGCTAACTGGAATGAAATTGATATGCCATTCTACATAACAGCACACGAGGTGGCCCATCAGTGGTGGGCGCACCAGGTTATCGGTGCCAATGTACAAGGAGCCACAGTGATGTCGGAAACGATGTCCCAGTACGGTGCTTTGATGGTTATGGAGCAAAGGTATGGCAAAGACAATATGAAGAAGTTTTTGAAGCATGAGATGGATGGTTACCTGAAGGCAAGGACCTTTGAAGGAAAAGGCGAGCAACCATTGATGTTGGTAGAACAGCAATCTTATATCTACTACCAGAAGGGTTCTGTGATCATGTATGCCCTGAGGGATTATTTAGGAGAAGATACCCTGAATGCCGCCTTAAAAAGATACATCGCGGCCGTAGGCTTCCAGGATCCGCCTTACACTACGTCAAGACAATTTGTGAACTTTATAAAGGCCGCTACACCCGATAGCTTGAAGTACATTATTACCGACTTTTTTGAAACCATCACGGTGTATGAAAACTATGTGAAAAGCCTGAAATACACTAAACTGACTGATGGCAGGTATAAGGTTAACCTCACTGTGGGTTCGGTGAAATTCCGCGTAGATAGTGCCGGTAACAATAAGAAAGTCCCGGTAAATGACTATATCGACATCGGGATTTTTGGCGCCGTAAAAGATAAATCAAAAGCGGCTTACAATCCTTTAATTCTCCATAAAATTAAAATGGATGGTAATGAAAAATCGTTTGAGTTTATAGTAAATGAGGAGCCCGAATTCGCCGGACTGGATCCCTATAACAAACTGATCGACCGGACACCGGATAACAATATTGCCAAATTCGGTACCAAACCGGCAATACCGTCTCTTTCAGAAAAGGAAGTCAAATATGACCTGAACAAAGAAGAGGAATAGGCTGTCGATAAAAGAAAAAAAGTGCGGACAACTTAATGGTTGTGCGCACTTTTTTATGCTTATATCCTCCAGGCCATTGACGTGTAGCAGCATATCTGGTGATTTTTCATCAGGAAATGTTACAAGGGCGTTCTCCGTTTGAAAATGAAGTAGTGAAAATTAAACCCGGCAAAAGAAGAAAAAATAATCGAATTGTCCTCTTGAGACACTTCAGAAGAAAAATTGTAAGGTTGGAATGATTGCTACATCGGTCCTGAGCTTAAATGCAGCGCAACCGACGGGACGTATTTAGAATTTGATTACTTCCTGTTTTTAAATTATTGTCAGGTAATGCAGGCATCATTACCGGATCACCACCTCGGCCACCACCTTTTCTTTGTAATAATCGTTAATGTTTTGCTTAATGGTGTCTTTGGCAAAATGCAATTCCTGTTTCAGTGGCGCTACGGAAGTTCCCAAAGTCAACCTGCCATTCTTCAGGCTCAGCTCACTGGTATACCGCGCTATTGTTTTGCCCACAATAGCTTCCCAGTCTCTGCGCAGCCTTATCTCGTGGATGCGCTGCTTCCAGCCACT
>CAXYKQ010000182.1:0-4332 GCA_964277835.1 uncultured Edaphocola sp.
GCTAATTTAATATCCGGCCGGTTTTCCTTCGCGGTCTGCAGTAATTGTTGGAAGTCGGGCTGCAATTTCATACCGAGTGGTCTATAATAACCTCCTTTGTCTAAACGGAATTCCCGGTCTGCGGGCAAGTGCATCAGGCTTTTCAAGGTACTGCTCGCTTCATTCAGTTCCGTGCTGGTTTCATATTGTTCTTTGCTGATGGATAAAGAAAGCGCTTTGAGCCGCAGATATTCTGCTTTTGCGATATGTCCTTTTTCAAATTGGCTTTGATACGCAGAGACTAATTGGCCCACTGCTTTTTGTTGCTGCGCCAGGCTTTCCAGGCGCAATTGCAGGTATTGCAGTTCGGTAAGTTGCTGCCGGAACTCAAATTTAAGGTCGCGTAGTACTTCTTCAAACTCCTGCTCCGCACGGGATACATCGGTTTTTTCCAAAGTGATTAACTTTCTTCTTTTGCCTGCGGTTTGTATCAGTTGGTTTAATTCTGCTGCGAACTGCTGGTTACGGCCAAAGTTGCGGCTGCCCCATAATGGCGGGGATACTTCCTGCCCACCCGTTTGCCTGTTCGTAGCCCAAAAGTTGACATCGTTGAAGGTAAATTCCGGGTTAGGCCAGAGTTTAGCCTGCAGGACCTCCGCTTCCTGCAGGCCGATATTCATTTTCTCCGCGAGCAGTTCCAGGTTGTTCTGCAGGAACATCGCTTCGGCTTTGGCCCGGCTTAAGGACAGGGTGTCCTGTGCCTTGCCTGCTACAGCAATAAAAAAGACAGTAAAGGTTATATAAAGTCTACGCATGAAGATAAGCTTATTTTAAAGGCATGCAAATGTGCCCCAATTGAGCTTAAAAAGACCTTAAAGCGCTTAAAGATTAGCTTAATGCAAGGGAAAACTTACTTCAAAATAATTCATGCCCGGCGCCTCAGAACGGTAACCGATCTCAGCGTTATGGATCTGGAATATCTTTTGGGTAAACACTAATCCCAGCCCGAAGCCAGAGATGTGTTGGCTGTTTTGCCCCCGGAAGAAGTAGTTGAATATATATTGTTGTTCGCTTGCACTGATGGTATGCCCGCTGTTGCTGATACAGATATAGAGCGATTGCTTTTGCCCGGCATCTATGAGCACGGTGGCTCTCTCGTTATCGGCGTACTGTATCGCATTGATCAGCAGGTTCTGAAAGGCCTGTTTGATCAACATTTTATTGGCGTCCAGTTCCAGCAGCGACTCATCAAACTGTTCGGGAATATAGCGGATGTCGAAGTTGAAATCCGGGTTGACGATATTGAGTTCTGCGATGATATCAAAGAGCAGTTCATCTACCCGGAAGGTTTCCCGGTGGATCTGCTGCCCGGACTCCAGTTTGGAGATCTGTAGCAGTGCGCTGATAATATCCCCGAGGGAAGCGGCTTTTTTGCTGAGTTGGTCTACCCCCTCCTGTACTGCCGAAAGGTCCTCTTCTCTTTTTAAACGTTCCAGTTCCGATACCAGAATGGCTATAGGCGTCTTTAGTTCGTGAGAGATATGGTGTATCGTATTTTTCTGGAAACTCATGTATTCATGAGCGCGTTGCAGCAATTCATTGAATTTATCTTTCAGTTCCTGCAGCTCATAAGTAGTGCTTTTGAAGTCAATTACCTGCAGTGCATCCTGGTTGGGTTCAAACTCGTTGATCCCTTTTGTGAGCCGGAGTATAGGTTGCGCTATAATATTGGACAAATACAAAGAGAGCAATAGCACGATAAGGACCATTGCAATGAAAATAATGATCAGGATCTTTCCCAGGAAGGTGTTATTAGCATAGCCTGCGGCATCATAAGCCTTGCTGATGGCATAATAGGCTTTTCCCTTGGTTTCATAGTAGATACCTACGACGTCATACCGGTTTTCTTTTGTTTCCACCCAGCGTAGGGAAGGGGAGAGTTGATCGAGTATGCTATTGGTCTTATAAATTTCGAGGCTATCGACACTTTCAAATATCTGGCTTTTGTTGCCGTCGTAGATATATAGTTTTTCGTCGTAAAAGTCCCGGATATCCTGTTCGTCCAGCAGTTTAGAGAGTTGTTCTGCCTGCTCCTGGTGCTCTTTAAGTAAGGTAATGGTATATTTTATTTTTTGGTATTGCTGTTGCTGGAACGATTCCTCCCGGAATGCACTGGATATCCAGAAAATGGCCGTGAGTGTAAGTGCGGTAAGAATAATTACCGTACTGGAAAAATAGAATAATATTTTGTTCCTTAACTTCAATATCAGCGGATAAAATAGCCGTAGCCGATTTTTGTTTTTATGGAGCTTTTACCGAAAGGTTTATCGATTTTGTTCCTCAGGAAATTGATGTATACTTCAATGGTATTCGTGTTCATCCCGACCGATTGCCCCCAGATCTCTTCCATCAATGTGGCTTTGGAAACGAGCTCCCCGGGTTGTTCCATCAGCCGGTATAAGATCTGGTATTCCCTTGGCGTGAGCAGTATCTCTTGTTCCTGCCGGAAAACTTTTTTCTGTTTCAGGTCTATGCGAATATCTTCAAAGCCCAGTTGTTCTTTATCGCTGAGGGCAATTTTTGCCTGTTGCGATCTTTTGTGTAAAGACTGTATCCGCAGCACCAGTTCTTTCATGAAAAAAGGTTTGGTGAGGTAATCATCCGCGCCGGCTTCGAAGCCTTTTACTTTATCTTCCAGTTCATCAAATGCGGTGAGCAGCAATACCGGTGTATGTTTGTTGCCCATCCTGAAGCTGCGGCATAGCTCCAGGCCGTTCCTTCCCGGAAGATTGATATCCATAATGACACAATCATATTGATTTTTGAAAAAACGATCGGCCAGTGCCCCGTCAAATACATAGTCGACCAGCATCTGCTCTGCTTCCAGGGCCTGCCTTATGTTCTGGCTGAGCGTGGGTTCATCTTCTATCAATAGGATCTTCATGGGGCTTAAAACTGAACCGTAAAGGTATAAAAAAATCCATAAGCCTTTAAGAGGCCTATGGAGTACCGGTATCGTGAAATGAATTCCTTATTGCTTATTTTCGTTCTCTTCTTTCATTAATGCATCATCTGCTTTCTTCTTGAAGCCGCGGGCAAATTCGCGGATCTCGTTGGACAGATCTTCGTTACGGGTGGCCCTGGTAAAGGTGTCCGCCATCGTCATCATGGTCTGGAAAAAGAAGTCATTCATCTCATCTACCATCATGCGTTTCGTCCAGAGGTCCATACGCAGCGCGGTTTTTTCTTGCCCGTCCCAGATCGACAGCATAAAAGCTTTTGCCTGGTTAGGCTCCGCCACGCTTGAACCGGAAGCGTTCCAGTCAATATGTTCCGGCATTTTTTCATTGTCTAAAGTGACGTTGATATTTATATTATGTTTTTCCATGTTTTAAAAATTTCAATGTGCAAAGATGTTGCTTTTTGAGGAATTTATTAAATCTTTTCGATATCTGCCCGGTCTATCCAGCCTTTTATGCCATTTCCCAGTTCTATTTCCACCAGGCTGCTTTGGGCGCTGTTGGTGATGCGCAGGATAGTACCTTCTGCGAGATTAAGCTTAACCTTAGTTTTTTTCAGGTTATCGTACAGGAAGCCGTTTGCGGCGGTAACGACTGCCGTTTTTCTAAACCCGTACTGCTGATGCGTAAAAATGCTAAAGGCAAATGCCAGCACCACCGTACTGGCACTCAAGACCAGCCAGCGGTTTTCGTAGCGGATCCGCTTTTTAGTTTTAAGCAGGACAAGGATAGCTACCGGCAGCATGAGTAGCACCGCGAGCCAGGCCCAGGCATCAGGGCTGAGCAGGTTGACTAGAGAGTTGCCTGCAAAATCTCTATACGGAATACCGGCAAAGCCTGGTTGCTCCTGTATGAAGTTGATATTTTCCTGAGCTTCTTTTAGCGCAGGATCGGCCTTTAACGCCCGCATATAGTTGATCAATGCGGGTCCCTTGTCTCCTTTTTTGTAATAAGCATTGGCCAGGTTATAATAAACCCGTGCGTCACTGAATTTTGACTGAAGAATACTCTGGTAATTATCTATGGCGTGTTCATATTGCTTATTCTGGTAGGCGCGGTTGGCCTCATTCCAGAAGTTAAGCACATCGGCCGGCACGGCAAAAGCCAGCAACCGGCTGCATATAAGCAGGCATACTAATAAGGCTCCTTTCATGGATTTTGATTGAATTGTTGTTCCAAAGTGGCAATAAGCCCGATGGCATTATTTAAAGCTTGTTGTTGCTGTTGCCCTGCCGATGGAGTGTAGAGCGCCAGCTCACAATCTTCAATCTGCTGTAAGGTACTTTGAATGATTGACTCCGGGAAGTTGCGCGAACGTAGTGCTGCTACCACG
>CAXYKQ010000183.1:0-10404 GCA_964277835.1 uncultured Edaphocola sp.
CTGTAATGTCCATCCAGTGCAGTAATCTGCCGCCCATAAGGTTTTGCAGGGTATTGGTATCATTGGGCAACACGATCTCGCTCATTATAGTATGCGATTCTGAAACTTTTTTTTGTGGCTTGATCATAAAATGCTCAGATTTTCTTTTTGGGGCTTATGGTAAAGGCACTTTTTAAATAAAAGGGTTCGGCATAGGCCATATCTGCAAAGTCTTTTGCGGCGAACTTCTCCCCGGCTACACGCCACCAATTATTCATATCGAGTATATGGCTTTTTAGTGCAGTTGCACCCGGTCTTAATTCCATTAAAGACGTATCATCCGTAAACAGGGGTAACGATTCAAAAGCCGGCCAATCGAAATTTTCGTAAAAAACGTGTTGTGGCAACAGCAGGGCTTTTCCATTTTTCCGGGCATAGGCGAAACCTTCGCCCACTCTTGCTTTCAGGACAAGCAAAAAATCCATTTCCAGGTTTCCCAGTAATTCCAGTTTATTAAAGACCATAAGCGGCTTATCCAGGGCAAAACAAATCCCCTTTGCCACACCCATACCTACGCGAAGACCGGTATAACTCCCCGGGCCGGCATCTACAGCAACGGCAGCAAGGGCATTCATTGTGAAACCCTGGCGGGCCAGCAGATCAGCAATCATTATATTCAGCAATGCCGCTTGCTCGTTCGCCTGTTCATGCAGCATTTCTGCCAGGATACCCGTTTTATCACCCAGTGCTATATGGGTATGGGTATAAGCGGTATCAATAAATAGAATTAGGGACATTGGTTTATAAATAAGCAGCAAAGATACTCTAAATTCATAGCACTCGAAACAGAAAAGCTGCTCCGATATATGGGGCAGCTTCCTGTTTATAACGTGTTATGTTGACCTTATTTCACCACCGTACCGGTAATTTTCAATTCGATGGGAGTCCGGCTTGCATTTGATTTGATAAAGACAGTACGATCAATCGGACCTACCCTGTCTTTTGTTTGATATTTAACGGTGATTTTACCTGTTTTGCCGGGCAAAACAGGCGCTTTAGGCCAGTCCGGAGTAGTACATCCGCAGGTAGACGTCGCTTCCTGGATCAGGATAGGCTGTTGACCTACATTAGTAAATTCAAAGGAATATATAGCATCCTCACCTTCCTTTACCGTGCCAAAATTGTGTGTATTATTAGCCTCTTTAAATTTAAACGCAGGGCCGTTACCCTGTGCGAAAACAGTTACAACACAGAATAAAAGTAAAACAGACAATAACTTTTTCATATCTAATTATAAACCTTTTTGCTTCCTTAAAAATAAATTAGTTCGCTTTAATTGCGGAATGGTTCTGAGGCACTGAACTTACCGGTTTAGCGACTACCGTACCACTAATCTTCAATACTTTATTACCTGCATCCGTCATAACGGTCACTTGCCTGTTAATTGGGCCTACACGTCCGGGGGTGGAATAAGAAACCATCACCGTACCTTTTTTACCCGGAGCAACCGGTTCTTTAGACCAGTTGGGACTGGTACAACCACAGGTAGTTGTTACATTCTGGATCGTAATCGGCTTTTTTCCTTTGTTAACGAAAGTAAATTCATACTCCGCCTTGTCGCCCTCTTTAACGTTCCCGAAATCGTGCACTTCATTGTTAAATTTCATCACATCAGCCGGGTCAGCAGCAACCGCTGCAGCTTCTGTTTTTGCTTTCTTTTTTAAAGATTTCCTGTTTTCTTGAGCAACTACTACGGAAGTTCCCATAGTCAAAAGCACAACAAGTGATAATAGTGTTTTTTTCATTTTAACTTTTTTTGTTACCTGAAAATTTATTAACGGTAGTTTTTGATTGGATAAAAAATCAATAGTTTAATTAAGTCTCACTCGCATCCCGGTAAAAACAAACTTCGATTTACTTTATTAAGCACAAAGTTAATCATCAAGTTTAGAATTTGAACAGGCTGCCGGTTAATCGAGCGTTAAAGTCACCCGGCTAAATGCATGCTGCCGCTAATGGACTGTTATGTTAAAGCTATCACCTATATTTTAGGGCAGTCATATTTACCACGCTTTCCACCTGCACAGCTCTGCACAGTAGAACAGACCAACACCGTGCCTAATACGATAAAGATAATAGCTAGCAATTTTTTCATAAAAATTTGTGTTTAAAATAAAATTATAATCCTACGAAATTAATTAAAAAAACTAAAAGTACACATATATATTTGCCTAATAACCTATTATTAAATACCATCCGGTCTTTTTTTCAAAGAATCTTTTTATATTTTTGACGCTATTCAAACTTAAAAGTTTATTCATGTATATTTTAAATATTAAAACCTGTTTATTTGCTTTAGCCATAACAGGTATTGCTTCGGGCTTTACACGGGCCCAGGCGCCTGCCTTTCCCGTTTCAGACCTGGATAGGTCCACCAGGCCCGGCGTCGATTTTGACCAGTTTGCCAACGGTGGCTGGAAAGCCGCCAACCCGATCCCGGGAACAGAAAGCCGGTGGGGCGCATTTGGCATCCTCGACAAAGAAAACAGGGAAGTACGGTTAAAAGCCATCATTAACGAACTGGTAGCCGCCCCGCCAGCAAAGGCCGGTTCTGAAGCCCAGCAAATAGCCGACTTTTACCGTTCTTACATGGATACCGCGCTAATTGAAAAGTTGGGTACCAAACCGCTGCAGCCCTACCTGGACCTCATCAGTAAAGCCAAGGACCTTAAAGAGTGGAATAATACCAATGCAGCATTGGCCAATATAGGCATCTCCGGTGTTTATGGCCTTGGTGTAAATGCTGACCGGAAAAGCAGCCAATGGAATGCCGTTTATCTTTATCAAAGTGGCCTGACCCTGGGTGAAAAAGGATTTTATTCCAAAACAGATTCCAGTTCAGAAGCAATCAGGGAAGCAATGGTTCGCCATATTGACAAAATGTTCCTGCTCGCCGGATGGAAAGACAGAAACCCTGGAGCAACCATACTACAATTTGAAAGTAAAATTGCGGGGTTCCAATTAAGTAACGTGGAGTTAAGGGACCCGGAGAAAACGTACCATAAAATCAGCAAAAATGAGCTTTACCGCCTTATTGCAAGCCTTGACCCCGAACGCTATGTCAAAACAATGGCATTTGAGTTTAACGAGCTGATCGTACAGCATCCCGACTACCTCAAAAATATCAACACATTTTTAGGCACACAATCCTTAGAAAACTTAAAGACCTACCAACGCTGGCAACTACTGAACTCATTCGCCACCGCGCTTCCCGACAGGTTTCAAAAAGAAAGTTTCCATTTCAATAACACGATACTGAAAGGCGTGAAAGAACGCAAAGGACTTGAGGACCGCGCCATTGACGCAACTAACAATATCCTGGGCATGTCTTTGGGTAAATTATTTGCAGCAAAATACTTCCCGGAAAGTTCGAAGAAAAAGGTGGCGGAAATGATCGAAAACGTGCGTACGGTATTCGGAGAAAGGATCGACGCTTTAAGCTGGATGAGCCCGGAAACAAAAGTTGCCGCGCGCAAAAAACTGGCCGCCTTTACTTATAAGATCGGCTACCCGGACAATTGGAAAGATTATTCCACGATCGGCATCAAATCGAACACGCTGATAGAAAATATCATCTCGGCCAGGAAGTGGCGCGTCAATGAAGGGCGGAATAAGATTGGCAAACCGGTAGATAAAACAGAATGGGGCATGTCGCCGCAAACCGTAAACGCCTATTACAGCCCGATGAATAACGAAATTGTATTTCCTGCCGGTATTCTTCAACCACCTTTTTTTAACCCGGACGCTGATGATGCGATCAACTACGGTGGCATCATAGCTGTAATCGGCCATGAGTTCAGCCATGGTTTTGACGACAAAGGCTCGAAATACAATGCAGAAGGCAATCTCGACAACTGGTGGACAGATGCTGACCGGAAATCATTTGATGCCCTGGCGAATAAATACATTGAGTATTTTGACCGAAAAGAAGTACTCCCCGGTCTCAACATAAATGGAAAACTAACGATAGGCGAGAACATTGCCGACCTCGGGGGGTTAACCCTCGCCTATTATGCCTTAAAAAAATCAATTGACAAAAACGGCGCCCCCGCCCCAATCGATGGCTTTTCCTGGCAGCAAAGGTTTTTCCTGGGCTGGGCACAGGTATGGCATACCAACATTACCGAGAAGGCTTTGCGCCAACAAGTGCTGACGGACCCCCACAGCCCGGCGAAAGACCGGATCAATGGCCCAATGCCCCACCTGAAGGAATTCCAGGACGCCTGGCAGCTTAAGCCAGGCGATGCGCTGTACCTGGATCCGGCTTCCCGGATAGTGATCTGGTAACTAAAAAGGTGTTCCCCTGATTGCCGGAACACCTTTTTAACGATAAACCGATAGCGCCCGTCCGTATTTATTCCTAATTTTGATGCGCATTACATACCTACTTTTCAGCAATTAAATGACAAAAGAAAATTTGATCAATCGTCTTTTTGCTATAGAGCAATTGGCCAAGGGTTCTAAGGTAAAACGGTTGTTTCATAATCCCGTCAAATATATTTACGCTATTCTCTATAAAAATGGCATATACCGATTCACACATAAAGAAATCAGCGTCAGTTGCCGTATGTTTACCGGGCAAACAATAAAGGTACTTCTTCCCGCCGCTACTGATATTTACCTGACCGGCGGTAAAACACATGATTCGGAAGTAAGACTGGCCAGGTTTTTTGTCAACAACCTGAATCCGGGCGACACATTCTGGGATATAGGTGCCCACTACGGCTACTTCTCCCTGTTGGCGCGGCAACTTGTCGGTAAAGAAGGGAAAATTATATCTTTAGAAGCTGCGCCGGCCACTTTCAACATCCTTCAAAAAAATTCAGCCGGGATAGAGAATATGAGCGTCATCAATAATGCGGTATCTGAGCAAACAGGAACCATCGTCTTTTACGAATTACCCAACTTATATTCAGAATATAATGCACTAGATATCAGCCAGTTTGAACAGGAAGAGTGGTTTTCTAAAATAGAAGCAAAGCAAGTAGAGATGGACGCGATCTCGCTGGATGACCTGGCCCACCGAAACAGGAAGTACAGTCCCGATATGATCAAAATAGATGTTGAAGGTGCAGAATACGCCGTGATGAAGGGAGCAGCTCAGCTGTTGAACGACCCGGCAACTAATACAACGCTGGTGATGGAATATTTAGCACCCGAACGTAATAATGCAGCACATCGACAAGCGGTAAAGCTGCTGAGACAGTGGGCTTATAAAACTTACATTATCGGGCCGGATGGCAGAATATCTTTATGTGACGACATTGAACAACACCTTTCTGATCAACAATTAGACTCGGATAATATTGTATTCAAAAGGGCTGGAAGGTAAATAAAAAAGTAGCTTGCCATAATGACAAGCTACTTTTTTATTTACCGGCGATGATAATTAATTCAATAAAGTACTGTAAGCTAAGTTAGCCCCGTCGATACATTCTTGTTTGGCTTCATCAGAAGTTACATATTGATCCAGCACGGCTTTGAACTTAGTCCACATCGGACCGGTCTGGTCTTTATAAAAAGAAAAATAGTTGAACGTAACGTCTTTAAACGCTTCATTCTTCGATAAGGCTCTCGCAATTACATTGCCGCCTAAGGTTGAGCCCTCGATCACATATAAAATACCTAACGCTTTTGCGGTGCTGATACCCGAAGTATCTTGTTTTACGGAAGCATCATATTGGAGGCCCAGGTTAGCCAGCTCAGCTTGCATTACTCCTGCTTTCACACGTTTCGCCAGTTCCAGCGAATCACCTAATTCCCCGTTAAGCACCTCAACAGCTGCCTGCTCATATTTCGCGATCAGTAAGGCATTTTGTTGTAATAGATTTTTATAATCGTCTATACTGTAAGTCTGATCAAAGATTTTATTGGAATTCATACTCGCCTCCACTTTATCGTGCAGCTCTTTGGTCTGGCTTTTTAATTGTTCTGATATCATAATGTTTGGATATTGAAATGTTCCGACTACAAAAATAAATATGATTTTACCCGGAATAGCCTGTTTACGCCACTGCAACCATTAATATTCCCTATTTTGTAACATTATTTTGACAATTGACAATCAAGAACTATAACCATTCTAAAAATTCAGATTAAATCCAACCATCAGAGTTCTTGTCATTGGAAAAGTTGATAGAGCAATTGGCCCAAAAGCCGCATTTGGATTTAAACCCTGCCGCTTACTTAGAAACAGTAAATTATCTCCTGCGATGTAGGCGGAGACACCATCTATAAAATTGTTTCGAAAGATATGTTTAGGGAGAGCATAACTAATATTCACATTTTTCAGACTTAGCCAACTGGCATTAGTCATAAAAAAAGAATTGCGTAAAGAGTAGTTGGCCGTTACGGGTATATCGGTATTACGGTGTTCCGGAGTCCAGCTTTCCAGCAAATCTTTGTGAACATTGTAAGTAGAGAAAGCCCCCCTGTCGGATTGAGAAAGCATTGCATATCCCTGATCATACACCTGGCCGCCCAGGCTATAGTTAAACAGGATATTTATGCTCAGCTTATTCCAGCTTATGCTATTCCCAAAAGATCCCCAAAGCACAGGATCTGATCCTCTAAAAAATTTGTAATCTTCAAAGTCTACAAATGTTGCTGCAGTTTTCGTACCGTCTTTTCTGATTAAAAGATTGCTACCGGTAGCCGGATCCACCCCGCCCCACTCCGGCAAATACATGCTATTAATACTTTTATTTTCAAAAGGTGCTATACCGCCCATCTTAGCAAGTGCTCCGCCAATTTTATTAGCGAAATGAGTACCAGTAAGCTGCACATTCCATTTGAAATCTGAACGGTCAATGATGCGACTCTGTATATCAAATTCATAGCCACTATTGAGTAGGTTTAACCCTTCCGAAAAATACCAATACCCCATAAGCTGGTCATTGAAATAAGTACGCGCATCATAAACATTTCTAACAAAATAACCGGCATTAACTTTTAAACGGTGATCAAACATAGAAGCTCTGAGACTGACCTGGTATGTTTTTTGAGACGTCTCTACCGGTACAAAATAAGCTAATGGCAAAAAGTTAATACTCGAAGAAGAATTGTTATACGAAAGAGTATTCTCCAGGCTGGAAAATGCTCTTTCATGATTAAAATGAATAAAGTTTTTCTGAAAAGCATAATCTGCAACCAATGTTAAATAACCACGGTTACTGTTCACAATACTCGCATTTATTCCCAATGCATAATTGTTGGCCTGGTACTTTTGGGGTACAATAACATTTTTATTATTCACATTCCGCTCCTGGTTCAACCTTAGATTAATACCAACCCTGTTATTAAAAGTGTAAGTGGAGTTAAAATCGAGGTTATTATTCTGGTAGCCATAGCCATCAGTAATATTCAACGTAACCGAAGGCGTATTTACATGACAATCAACTGTATGTTGATACCTGTAATGGCTCCATTGAGCCACTGCATTCCATCTGTGCTTTCCTTTATTATAATACCAGTTCAGGCTTGGATTGAAGCTTAAGTATTGCATAGACCTCGTCAAATGATTATCGCCAAAAGACAAAGCGTTGTACCGGTAATATTGTTTATGCTGATCAATCTTATCGCTGTTCATACCCGCGTTCACTTTGAAGTCTAAACTTTTAAACAAATGAACTACCAGGTAAGGATGAACAGAAAAAGTAGTCGTTGTCTTTGGCGCATCCAACAGAACAGGCCAATGGGAAAACAGGCTGCTCACTGAATCTGCACCTTTGCTGTTTTTAATAATAGCTCCATTATTATCACGTGCATAGTAAGCGGCTAAAGGCGAAACATCCTGCTTTGATTTATAAGGCGTTTCTGTAGCACTAATACCCTGATGTGCATAGCTTGCTGTAAATCCGGCCGTCCATCTACGAGAAAGGTTCCAGTTTCCTTTCAGGCCAAGATCAACCCGGTCTAAGTCAAGTGTTTTGATAAAGCTGCGTTCTTTAACATAGCCGGCGTTAATATCCAGATTACCTTTTTCGAAAAGTCTTGAAGCAATAAAGTTGTGTTGATTTCTAAAACCGTTTTTGCGTTCAAAACGGCCGTAAATATCATCATCATATAAACGCCGCGCATTGCTGTTGAATTTACCGGTATTGATATCTATAAGCTCATTATTGGGTACATCATATAAATTGTTCAGATAATATCCGGCTACAAATTCATTCGCTGCCTTCACTTTTGTGTCCTCCCAATTCATACCTGAAAGGTAAAGCTCATTCCTGTATTTGGTATACATGAGTTCATAGAACATACCCGGATCTGTGATAACATCATAATCCCTTACTCCCCTGCTTACCATACCGGCATTGGTATTAAAATTAAAATACCATTTTTTATCACCCCGGTGCGTTTTGGTTTTTATCTCGATAACGCCATCCGCAGTGAGACTCATCGGCAGACTTGATTCAAAAGGGTTTCTAATAATTTTAAGCGATTCAATCATGTAGGGGTTAAGGTTGCTTAAAGAGCCCGTATATAAATTGCCATCTACAACTACCGCTGGCATTTGCTCATAATACGTATTTGAATACCCCCTTATAGCAAGCCTGTTGGTCATTCCTGGTAATGAAGGAGATAATGCCCTGATCCCTGTGGTTGCTACAGACAACTGTTCGGTAAAGTTTAAAGTGTAAGGATAATAATCCAGAGAAGATACTGTTGAAAGATAGGGTTGCAAAGTATCATTCGTGCGTGTGACTGAATCAGCAAGCTCACCTGATTGCGCAAAAATCCCATTAGCATATAGAACCAGCCCTGCTGCAAGTCTCCATTTTTTCATAAGTAAATTAGTTTAGGAGCGCAAATATAACGGTTAATAAACCATTACTCAAATCCTAATGAACTACAATACCTCTTTGACAATAGTCTTAATGTTCTCGCTTTTTCCCATGGAGTAGAAATGCAAAGCAGGTACTCCCGCGGCCTTTAACTCCCGGCATTGGGCAATACACCATTCTACACCGACCTGCTTTACCTCTTTATTGTCTTTGCATTTCAGTACTTCCATCACCAGGTCATCCGGCAGATCTACTTTAAACCGGTGCGGGATCATACTTAACTGGCTTTTGGTCGCTATAGGTTTTAATCCCGGAATTATAGGTACATGAATTCCCGCCGCCCGGCACTTTTCCACGAAATCAAAGTAAGCAGCATTGTCAAAGAACATCTGGGTCACGATATAATCGGCGCCGGCATCCACCTTTTGTTTCAGGTAATTAATATCCTGGCGCAGGCTGGCCGCTTCCATGTGTTTTTCCGGGTAGCCCGCCACCCCGATGCAGAAATTAGTCGGCGTATTGTTCTCCAAATAATCATCGAGGTAAGTCCCCTGGTTCAATCCCTGGATCTGGCTCACCAGCTCACTGGCATATTGATGCCCGTTGCGTTCCGACTTAAAATAAATTTCATTTTTTATGGCATCGCCGCGCAAAGCCAGTACGTTATCAATACCCAGGAAATCAAGATCGATCAGGAAGTTTTCAGTATCTTCTTTATCAAAACCGCCACACAATATATGGGGTACCGCGTCTACCTTATACTTGTTTTGTATTGCGGCGCAAATTCCGACCGTACCGGGCCTTTTGCGGACCACTTTCTTCTCCAGCAAACCATTCTCGCGTTCCAGGAAGATATACTCCTCCCGGTGATAAGTCACATCTATAAAGGCCGGGTTATAATCGATCAGGGTATCAATCGTATCGTAGATTTGCTGTACGGTTTCTCCTTTTAAAGGAGGTAAAATTTCGAAAGAGAATAAGGTGCTGCCTTGTGCTTTCGAGATATGTTCCGTTACTTTCATTTTGTCAATTTGAAATTTGCTGATTAAAAAATGCAGGTCAATATTTTTTCCAATACGCCTCAGAAGGGGATCCATCAATCTTTGATCATTCAATTAATTGATCAGGCAAGGTTAGGTGCCAACCACTGTAAAGCGGACTCTTTAGAGATACCGCGTCTTTTGGCATAGTCGTCCACCTGTTCTTCTGTTATACGCCCTAAACCGAAATATTTACTGTCCGGGTGGGCAAAATAATAGCCGCTTACGCTGGCTGCAGGCCACATAGCGAGGCTTTCTGTCAGCTCAACCCCGATATTTTTTCTGACGGATAACAGTTTCCAGATCGTATTTTTCTCCAGGTGATCCGGGCAGGCGGGATATCCCGGAGCCGGGCGGATCCCTCTGTATTGCTCTTTTATCATATCTTCCAACCCCAAAGTTTCGTTTACAGCATAGCCCCAATGTTTCCTACGGACCTCTGTGTGTAAATATTCCGCGAAAGCTTCCGCGAAACGGTCGGCCAAAGCCTTTACCATGATCGCGTTATAATCATCATGCGCGTCGGCAAACGCTTTAGCCTT
>CAXYKQ010000184.1:0-6400 GCA_964277835.1 uncultured Edaphocola sp.
ACGGAAAAGCAAAACCTGCTGGAAATTGATAATATAAAAGAACGGACCTCGAGATTATTGAGCCTGCTGCAATCTGACCTGCAAATGGCGGAATTGAAAAATGAAATAACCAACAAGGCCCGTGGAGAAATGGACAAGCAGCAAAGAGAATATTTCCTGCAGCAGCAATTGAAATCGATCAAAGAGGAGTTGAATGAAGGTAATGAAAAGGAGATCAGTGATTTAAGAAAAAGAGCAGAAGCTAAAAAATGGGACCGTAAAGTTGCCGAAGCTTTTGAGAAAGACCTGGAAAAGCTGGAACGGATGCACCCGAGTACCCCGGAATATTCTGTTGCCTACAACCATGCAGAATTGATGCTGGACTTGCCATGGAGTGAGTATACCACCGACGATTATGACCTCAAAAAGGTGAAAAAGGTATTGGATGACGACCATTTTGGTATGGAAAAGATCAAAGAGCGCATTCTTGAATACCTGGCCGTACTGAAACTTAAAGGTGATATGAAATCTCCTATCCTCTGCTTCGTTGGCCCTCCCGGTATCGGTAAAACTTCACTGGCCCACTCTATTGCCAAGGCTGTAAACCGGAATTTCGTGCGGTTGAGCTTAGGCGGAATGAGCGACGAAAGTGAATTACGCGGGCACAGGAAGACTTATATCGGCGCCATGCCCGGTCGTATCATCCAGTCCATCAAAAAGGCGAAAACTTCCAATCCCGTAATGATCCTCGACGAGATCGATAAACTGGGAAAAGATTTTAAAGGGGATCCCAGCTCCGCCATGCTGGAGATACTGGATCCGGAGCAAAATTCCGGTTTTTACGATAACTACCTGGAACTGGAGTATGATCTCTCCAAAGTGCTGTTTATTGCAACAGCCAATAACCTCAATACCATACAGCCTGCGTTAAGAGATCGCCTGGAAATCATCCAGCTGAGCGGTTACGCTATCGAAGAGAAAATTGAAATTGCCCGGAGACACCTGATCAATAAGCAAAAAGAGGCACACGGTTTAAAAGACACTAAATTTACTTTTGGCAAACCGGCCCTGCAAAAATTGATTGAAAATTACACCCGTGAATCTGGTGTGCGGGAGCTGGACCGGAAGATCGCCGGGGTAATGCGACATATCGCCATGGACGTTGCTTTGGACAAAAAACCGGTTACTACCGTAACACCCGATTACCTGGAGCGTGCTTTAGGAAAGCCCGTATACCTGAACGATGAACTCGAAAGCAGTAACATTCCCGGGGTAGTAATGGGCCTGGCCTGGACCTATGTCGGCGGAGATGTATTGTTTATAGAGGCCAGCCTGAGTAAAGGCAAAGGAGTTTTGACACTGACCGGCAACCTGGGTAATGTAATGAAGGAGAGCGCTTACGCCGCCCTCTCATACTTAAAATCCAATGCCGCCGAGTATGGCATACCCGCTGAAAAGTTCGAAGAAACCAATATACATATCCATGTTCCGGAAGGAGCTCAGCCTAAAGATGGCCCGAGTGCCGGCGTTACTATGCTTACAGCCATCGCTTCTGCCTTTACCAACAAAAAGGTCAAGAGCCGCATAGCAATGACGGGCGAGATCACATTGAGAGGCCAGGTATTACCGGTAGGGGGCATCAAGGAGAAAATACTGGCTGCCAAGCGATCAGGTGCGAAAGATATAATTCTTTGTGCCCGGAACCGTTCCGATGTGGAAGAGATCAATCCTTCTTTTATTAAAGGGTTGAAGTTCCACTACGTGAGGGAAATGGGAGAAGTACTCCGTATAGCCTTGGTCAGGAAATAACAGGTAATAAATTAATTGCCGGCATTCAACAAAAAGCTGATTTTTTCAGCTTTTTTTATTTTTTACTAAGTTCCGCTAAAATTGTGGCGTCTTTATTTATTGTACGGGAAGATAAGTACTTTACAATACTACCTTCTTTAGGCTAAACAAACAAAACGGTTTAGAAAATACTGGAGTTGTGTAAGATATGCTTTGTTCGCAGTTTAATTTACAGCTCCGGTATTTTTAATTCCGGAAACAAGACAGCCCTTTAAACCCCATTACATCAGAAACATTAAATTATTTATGAAAAAGAACTATTTATTAGTTATCTCCGGCCTGGCAATAGCATTTGCTTCCTGTAACCGGGCTAATCTTAAAAGAGATGAGGTCTGGGTGCCGATCTATAAAGATAAAGCAGAGGCCAGAGTCATTCTTAATCTTCCGGCCCAGCAGGTACGCTCCGGCGGAAAAATCTACGCTTACGGCAATTACATTTTTCAACTGGAGCAGAACCAGGGTATACATGTTTATCGGTTGGAGGATAAAAAGCCGGTACCGGTCAAATTTGTACAAGTATATGGCGCCCAGGAAATAGCTATCAAAGACAACCTGATTTATACCAATAACTTCAAAGATATAGTGGTGCTTAATATTACCAATCCGCAGGAAGTAGCTGTAGAAAGCCGGATCCCGGGTGCTTTCAATCTCAACACTTCAGAATTACCGCCTGCTAAAGGATATTTTCAATGTGTAGATACCGCGAAAGGAATGCTGATCGGCTGGGAAAAGAAAGATGATATAGAAGCAACCTGTATTTATTAACAATAATCCATATATCAATGAAACAAATTATATATACATTTTTATTAGCTGCCGGTGTTGTTTTTACTTTCGGCGCCTGTTCCAAAGTCGATAGCAATTTGCCCGGACCGGGTACCGGTACCGGTGGCAGCCTGGCGCGTTTTACCATTTACGGTGACTACCTTTACGTGGTGGACGGCACTTCCCTGAAGACCTTTAATATCAGCAATCCTAAAAATACAGTGCAGGTGTCTGCCATGGAGATAGGCTCCGGGATCGAAACCATCTATCCCTACGAGGGCAATTTATTTATCGGCTCGGCAACGGCTATGTACATCTACTCCCTGGACAACCCCGCACAGCCTCGTGCAGAAGGCATAGCCAGTCACGTAAGAGCCTGCGACCCGGTAGTGGCCAAAGACAGTATCGCGTACGTTACGGTGCGTAGTACTACCAATGGCAGTCCCTGCGGCGGTAATATCGATGCATTAATTATTTACAATATTTCCGATTTGCGCAACCCGGTCACTATAAGGACCGTACCCCTGCAAAATCCACACGGCTTAGGCATCATTGAAAATACCCTGTATGTATGCGACGGAACATCCGGATTAAAAATATTCGACGTAAATACTACTATAAACCAGGATTTGGTCAAAACCATTAGCGGGTTCAATTTTTATGATGTAATTCCTTACAATGATATGCTTATCTGCATGGTAGAAGGCGGTATGGCGATTTATGATATTACCGAACGGGAAAATCCTGTTTTTGTAGCTAAAACGTTCTAAATAGATCTTCTGCTTTCAGGCAAGCGCTGCAACTTTAAAAGTTCAATTTACCCGTTTATTTTCAATCAGGCTCCATCTCAAATTGATGGAGCCTGATATTTTTATTTTTTACCATAAATCCGAATTGAAAAATTGAGGTAGGAAATGCCGTTTAATATGTTCTCTCTTAATAAACAGGAACTAGATATATATTATAGGTCGATATTCATAAAAACAATGTTGCGCCACTTTAGCCCTTACATACCTTTGAAGTGCCAATAATTGATAGTGAAATGTTGCAACAACCAGTAATGGACTATTGCCAGTGAATATTTTTTTATCAGTCAATTATAGTGTAGATATTGAAACAAAGTATAATAATTTAAGTAGCAATACATTAAAAACCGACCTTTAATTGCCCGTAAAGCAACCTTGGAAATCAATTAACATATACAACGATAATCACATATCGTTAGCAAATTCGCTCTCCTTTAAGTCATAGATTTGTCTGATTCACTACTATTAAAACAGATTAATTATGAAAAAAGAGGTACTATTATTTACACTCGCTGCACTTGGCGTGAGGACCGCTAAGGCGCAGGTTGAAGATGTTTCTGTAATTGTTTCACCAACGCTGGGCTATAACTGGTTCGATAAAAAGTCAACGATCGAGAACGGGTTGATGTACGGCGTTCAGGCCGGATTCGGATTTGGTAAATCTATAGAGTTGCGAGCGGTTTATGAACGCTCTGTAAATCTGCGACAGCAATTTGGTCAATACGAATATGACATCCGGAATGTTCTTAACGATAATAGTTTTACTTTCCAGGACCGAACTGTAAATGTGAGCAGAATAGGCGGGGAATTTAAAACCAATATTCAGGTTGGCGGACTCTCTCCCTACATCCTTTTAGGCACCGGCGTGCAAACCATTGACCGGAAATTTTCTGACAACCTTAACTACAAAAATCAGAATCTCTATGGCACCGGGGGTTTGGGCCTGAAAATAAACATGGGCAACAGGATTACGCTTAACCTGGAAGGTAGAGGAATAGTGTATAACATGGATCCCGGCAGCCTGTTGTATAATCCGGGAGCATCTACCGATTTTGATGACTGGATCAATAATCAAAGGCGGGAAAGAATGTACAACTGGAGCGCCACAGCAGGTTTGCAGCTGTACTTAGGAGGAAGAAATGACGAAAATTTATCTCCTATGGACGAGGCCTACCGGAGAAGGTTCAGCTCTGGCTTATCCGGGTTTAAAGTCACTTTGGCGCCGGCTGGCGCGTATGTCAACTTTAACAGTGCGTCTGCCTACAGGAGTACCTATATGCTCGGAGGACAGCTCGGCGTTGATTTAACTGACTTCGTGGGTTTAAGAGCCTATTATTTCCAGGCTACAGAAGATAAAAAACCTTCTTTTAACTTCGATAAGATGGGAATGTATGGACTTGACTTTATCGGCAGATTAAATGTGTCCAGGGGCATTGTACCTTATATAACAGTAGGTGGCGGTTATATAGACGTAAAGGATGACTATAATGGGAAGAATGTGGGCTTTCCCGGCTTTCCGGTCTACAGATCTGCACGATCTGCTTATTATGCCAAAGGAGGTTTGGGCGTGGAAGTTCCTTTAGGTACTTATGTCGACGTATTCGGAGCCGCAAATCTTATGTACACCGTCGATAACGACAATATAAATGTTACTGACCTGACGAATACCGATCAATTAAGACAGCATACCCTATATAATGTAGGGCTGCGCTTGAAGTTAGGTAAATCTCCCAATACGTACGTAGCAACCAATCGTGCATTTGATGAGCGGTTTGCCGGTGAACGTTATGAAAATAAGCAAAGAATCAAGACGCTGGAAAAAGAATTGAAAGAGGCTTATGCAGCTAATGACGTAGATCGTATGAACTTAATCATGCAAGAAAAGAAGACAATTGAGGAGCAGGCAACCATGCCGCAGAAGGACAGCCTGATCAGGATGACACCCGCTGAGCTGGAACACATGATAGATAAAGTGATTCAGGGCGTAGAAAATGAAAGTACACCTGTAATCGAAGATCGCCTGGATCGCCTGGAGCAATTGCTGATTAATATGAACCAGGGAAATACGACTGGGGTGAATCCGGCACCGGTCCAGCCTTACCGTAGTACGATGGAAGCTACAGACGCTCCGCTGCAGCATCAAGCGGTAAATGACCGACTGATTGCAGAAATTGCAAAATTAAACCAGCAGCTGGCCAACCAAAACCAAAGTATTGAGCAGTTGAAACAACAATCTGCTGCCCAGACGCAGCCGGTCCTCCAACCGGTAGTACCTCAGGACAGAAATGTGGTCATCAATCACGTAACGACAAACACGGGAGCTAATGATGTGGTAACTGGTGTCGTGTTGAACAAAGGAATTGGTCTTTTCGCAGGCCCGAACTTCGGCGATGCTGCCACGTTTAACGTAGGGCTAAGAAGCTTTCACGGGTTTACCAATAGTCCCATTGTATTTATGCCGGAAGCTTATGTCGCTTTAGGCAATACTAACGGATTCGGGATCAGTGCCAATGGTATTATTCCCTTTAATATTCGCAGCATGCAAAGATTTAGTCCTTATGCCGGTTTGGGAATTGGTTTGAATTTTTTAGGAGGTGAAGTAAGTTTCAATCCGAATTTTATTGCCGGAGCGGCCTATAAGTTGGGTACGGGAAGCGTTTTTGCAGATTATACTGTCAGGGGCGCTTTTAGAAATAACCAGTTAGCTTTCGGTTATCGATTCAGATTCTAAAATTGTTTCACTTCCCAAAATTTAAAAACATGAACTTACCACTTAAATATATACCAATTTTACTTTTAGCCGGTATGACTTATACAGAGTTTTCCTATGCTCAAAGCAGGAGTGAAATTGTGATGACGCCAGCAGAACTTGAATCATTTCTGGCGAATATCGCCAACAGGAAAAGAGAGCAGCTGGCCAGGCGTAAGCAAGAACTGCAGATCAACCGGCAGATGAATGAAAATAGGAACGAGGGGCAAAATAATAAAGATGAACGACTGTA
>CAXYKQ010000185.1:0-9068 GCA_964277835.1 uncultured Edaphocola sp.
GCGGTCTGCCCGAAGGCCGGGGCGGGGTGGTGGCTACGGCCAGTTACGAAGCCCGCAAGTTCGGCATCCGCTCCGCCATGCCCTCTAAAACAGCCCGGCGCCTCTGCCCGGAAGCGATCTTTGTATCGCCGAGGTTTGACGCGTATAAAGCTGTTTCAAAACAGATCCGCGAGATCTTCCATCGTTATACCGACATTATTGAACCGCTCTCCCTTGACGAGGCTTTTCTCGATGTGACCCACGACAAACTAAATATCGGTTCTGCCCTGGAAATTGCCGGGCTCATCAAAAAAGCGATCTGCGAAGAGCTTCAGCTGACTGCTTCTGCAGGAGTGTCTGTCAATAAGTTCGTGGCTAAGATTGCTTCTGATATGAATAAACCGGACGGGCTTACTTTTATTGGTCCTTCAAAGATAGAAGCATTTATGGAAGCCTTGCCGGTAGAAAAATTTTTTGGTGTAGGGAAAGTAACCGCGGCAAAAATGAAAGCCATGGGCCTCTTTACCGGTAATGACCTGAAACAACTCTCTGAGGCAGCCATGATACAACATTTCGGTAAGACCGGGAAATTCTATTACCAGATCGTCCGCGGCATGGATAATCGAGCAGTACAATCAGAGCGGGCCACAAAATCGGTAAGCGTGGAAGATACTTACCAGCAAGACCTGCTCCGCAAAGAGGATATGCTTACCGAACTGGAAGTATTGTGCGGGCGTTTGATGACCAGGTTACAGCGTTCGGGGCTGAAAGGCCGGACGGTAACGATAAAATTTAAGTTCCATGATTTCAAAATGATCACCCGTAGTCAATCGGTGCTGCTGCAGGTTACAGATAAAGACATGCTGCTTACTGTGGTACGGGCTATCCTCGAACAGGCGCCGCTGGAGGACAAACGCGTTCGCCTGCTGGGTGTAGGTATTTCTAATTTTGAACCGCCCCGCGGTAAAGACACAAAATTTGATCCGCAATTGAAATTATTCTGATCTTTTTTTCTTGTCTTATGGCAAGCGCGTTATTTCTGTAAATAACTAACTTCATCCATCAAACAAAGGATCACCTCTTAAACGCGCAAAACATGAAAAGATTACATTATCACATCGAGATCAATGCGCCGGCGGCTAAAGTAGCCGATACCATGCTGGCAAAAGCGACTTATAAACAATGGACCGAGGCCTTTAACCCGACATCGGATTTTGAAGGCAGCTGGGATAAAGGTAGTGACATCCAATTTACAGGTATCAGTAAAGAAGGAAAGAAAGAAGGTATGGTGGCGGAAGTGATGGAACACATTCCCAATGAATTTGTTTCTTTAAGGCACTATGGCGTGCTGGACGGCGAAAAGGTAATCAAGGAAGGACCCGCTGTTGAAGGATGGGCCGGCGCACTGGAAAATTATACCTTCAGCGAAAAAAACGGCAAAACTACGCTTACCGTTGACGTAGATTGCCAGGAACAGTACCTGGATTATTTCGACAATGCCTGGCCTAAGGCCCTGGATAAATTGAAAACATTAGCGGAACAATAATCCCCGGCATCAAAAAGCAGCTTATGAAATTCGTAAAAACTATTTTGTTCTCACTGTTCGGACTGGTGATGATCAACGGTGGATTGAGTAAATTTTTTAATTATATGCCGTCGCCTAAAGACCTGCCGGAGGCAATGGCCAGGGACATGACTGCTTTCACAGAGATTGCCTGGCTTATGCCATTAATTGCAATTGCAGAACTAATTGCGGGAATACTTATCCTTATTCCGCGAACCCGGGCCTTAGGCGCTTTAGTCATTTTACCGGTAATGACAGGTATTTTACTGACCCGTATCACCGTAGCGCCCGAAGGTTTACCGATCGCTTTGTTACTCTGGGCCATACTGATTTGGATGATGGTAGATAACAAGCATAAATTACTGCCGATCATCAATAAATGATGCGAGATGAAGTATAATGACGCGGTGACAGAATATATTTCGCGCTTCGAGCCGGAAATACAACAGCGGTTAAAAGCGCTCAGAGCAGTTTTTCATGAAGAGCTGCCGGAAACGCAGGAATACATCCGCTACCAGATGCCGGCTTTTAAAGTTGGGATAAATCGATATCTCTATTTTGCCGGCTACAAGCGACATATCGGTTTTTACCCGGTTTACGGCCTTGGAGTGCTCGCGACTGAGATGGAACAATATAAAGCAAAAAAAGCGAAAGCCACACTGCATTTCAGTTATGATCAGCCTTTACCCTTAGCATTGATCAGAAAGATTATAAGGCTTAAATCGAAATAGTTTTATTCATAGGACAGCACAAGTGATACTTTAAAGAAATCATTGTAGTTGAGCTGGGCTCCCTGATACAAAGAGACCTCGCAGGAGACGAATCCTGCAAGGTCTTCACAATCAAAAACACAACACTAAAAGTTTTGGTTAATAGACAGTTGGCAAAACTTACCTCTGGTCAGTTACTTAAGGCATCAATACGCCATCGATCACATGGATCACCCCATTGGACTGATTAACATCAGCGATGGTTACTTTCGCACTTTTACCTTGAGCATCTTTCACGTACACATCTTTTCCTTTCATCCAGAAAGTAAGTTTGCCACCCTGTACTGTTTTTGTTTCATACATACCCTTGCCGTCTTTTATCGCTTTCATAATCTGCGCTGCACTCCATTTTCCGGGAATCACGTGATAAGTCAATATTTTAGTCAGTTGCGCTTTATTTTCGGGCATCATCAGGCTATTCAATGCATCCTTAGGCACCTTATCAAATGCAGCATTAGTAGGGGCCAGCACCGTGAACGGACCTGCACCTTGTAAGGTCTCCACCAGGCCGGCTGCTCTTACTGCGGCAACCAAAGTAGTATGGTCTTTGGAGTTTACAGCGTTTTCTACAATATTTTTAGAAGGATACATGGGCGCACCACCCACCATTACAGTTTTTTCTTTAGTCTGAGCCTGGCTCATGTTAGCGGCTCCGAATAAGGTTACAGCAGTGGCAGTAAGCCATACAATTGATCTGAATTTCATAATCTTTAGTTTTTGATTTATTGTTTGAAATGTTTTGTACTATTATTTACGAGTAATAAAATCGTTTGGATTTCCGGGTTGAAAAATTTTTAAAAATTTTGCTTTCGTTGATTCCCGGAGGATTATTTCTTGCTAAAGGGTTCAAAATCCAGTGATACCGAATTCATACAAAACCTTTTACCGGTAGGTTCCGGACCATCGTCGAAGACATGTCCGAGGTGGGCATCACAACGGCCACATTTTACCTCTGTGCGTACCATATTATAAGAGCGGTCAGTTTCGTAAGTCACCGCATGGGCACGTATGGGTTCGAAAAAGGAAGGCCAGCCACAGGTTGTGGCAAACTTTGCCGTAGCCTTAAACAAAGCATTACCGCATACCGCGCAATAATAAGTTCCTTTTTCATCAAATTCATAGTACTTACCGGTAAAGGCTGTTTCTGTAGCCCCTTCCCGCGCTACCATATATAACTCTTTAGGCAGGATGGTTTTCCAGACTTGGTTAGATACCTGCAACTTTGTCGTGTCGGTGCGAGAGTAATAAGGATTTTTCGGCGCTTGTTTCTGGCCATACAGCAACGTCGTTGTGAGCGCCAGTCCGATGAGCAATAGTCCTTTTTTCATAATTTTTCCTTTCCATAATATACGAGGACAGTCATCGAACGGATTTATAAAAATTCATAAAAAAAGGTAAATTTATGCAAACAGTGATATATATGCTTCATTTGCATTACATTTGTAAGATACCTCAAATATTTTGACCGCCAACATTAATCAGGAAGCACTGGCAGCCATGCTGCTTAAAAAGGACAGAAAATCCTTCGATATCCTGTACGACAGCTATTCCGCAGCATTACTGGGGGTGATCTGCCAAATGATCACGCCAAAAGAAAGTGCCGAGGACATATTGCAGGAAACCTTTATCAAGATCTGGAAATACATAGACCGGTTTGACCCTGGAAAGGGGAGCCTGTATACCTGGATGCTCAATATTGCAAGAAATACTGCTTTGGACGCCTTAAAATCTAAAGGCTACAAAAAGCAACTGCAAAACCAAACGATTGATAATATCGTATATAATGAGAAAGGTTCTTCAGATTTGTCACAACCGGCCGCGTCGGCGCGGCTTGACCTGAAAGATTTATCGGGTATATTGGACCTCGAAAACACCTTGCTGATCTCCAAAGCGTATTTCGAAGGGTATACCCAGGCGGAAATAGCGGAAGAAACGGGAATGCCTTTAGGCACAGTCAAGACGCGCATGCGTAGTGCGTTAAAAAAGCTGAGAACTTTTTTCAATGAAAATAATTAATTTAGTAAAGCGTAATATAGTTTAGTTTGAACACTCAGGATATCATATCATCCGGCATCATTGAAAGCTACGTACTAGGCACGGCGAGTCCGGAAGAGGTGGCTATGCTCGGTTGTATGCAACAATCGTTCCCGGAGATAAAAGCAGCAGTGCTGGAAGCACAGCAATCCCTTGAAGGAATGGCGGGGCAACTGGCCGTTACACCTTCAGCCGGGTTGAAAGAGAAGATTTGGAGCCGCCTCGAGGCGGAAAATTTACCCGCCAATGATGCCAAGGTAGCTACAATGACGGTAAAAAAACAAGTTATACCAGGAAAAAGCAGAAATATCGCCAGCTGGGCCGTGGCTGCTTCTATATTGTTATTATTGAGTATAGGGGCCAATATCTATTACAACCAGGACAATGTCCGTAAAGATAAAGAACTGCTTGCCCTTCAGGCGCAACAAAAAGAACAGTCTATAAAAATAGCCGCTGCTGAAAGCAGGATAGCCATGTTGAACCAGCCTGATATGAAAGTCGTTAAGTTAAAAGGTTCTGATCAGCATACTGATGCACATGCTTTGGTTTTCTGGAATGAGCAGACCAAACAGGTTTACCTGGATGCTGCGACATTACCACAGGCGCCACAAGGAAAGCAATACCAGCTTTGGGCAATGGTGAACGGCCAACCTGTAGATGCCGGGCTTTACACTTCTGAAGCGGATCTCAGCAAAGCATTGTCGACGATACCGCAAGCGGAAGCTTTCGCGATCACACTGGAAAATACGGGCGGTAGCCCTGTCCCGACATTATCTGAATTATATGTGATCGGTACGGTCTCGTAATTAATGGTTAATTGTGAATGTTTAATTATTAATTAGTGATGGGTGGTAGGTGATAGGTGATTATTAATTGTTAATGGTTGATTAGGGGTGAGTGTCATGCTGAGCCTGTCGACGTGGGAACGTAAAACCAACTGTAGCCCGAATTTTGACCAAGCGACAGCGAGTGGAGACATCCTTAATAAGTAACAATTAGATTTCTCGGCTACATTTTTTCCCTCGAAATAGCATGGAAAATAGGTAATAAGTGATTAGCGATTGTTAATTCGTAATTGAAAATTATACACCGGTTTTCACTTTTCTTTAAAACATTTCTCTGTAGATTTATACGCGAAAGTAAAGTATATCAAATACTTAAGCGAACAATATATGATCTACAAGCGTCTGAGAAAAGGAAAAGGATTTTACTATACCGATAAGGACGGTCAGAATGTAACTGACGCGAAATTGAAAGACTTCTTTAAATCCCTGGTCATCCCACCGGCCTGGGAGCAGGTTACGATCAATAGTTCACCCCGGGCGAAAATACACGCCACCGGCTACGACATCAAAGGTCGTAAACAATATGTCTACAATCCAAAATTCCGTAAACAGCAGGATGAGCTGAAGTTTGACCGCATCATCCGATTCGCGAAACAGCTGGAACACATGCGCCGGGTTACCGGGCAGCATTTACGCAAACGTAAACTGTGCCGGGAAAAAGTATTGGCAACTATGGTGCGCCTGCTGGAAGCCGCCTTTTTTCGCCCGGGCAACGAGTATTACCGCAAAGCCAACCAAAGCTTTGGGCTTACTACACTCAGGAGTAAGCACCTGGAAATTCAAGGGAATGAAATGATCTTTACTTTCCGGGGTAAATCGGGACAGGACCAGGAAAAACACGTTATGGATGCCCGGCTGACGAAGATCGTGCAGGAGCTGGATGAATTACCTGGTTATGAAATCTTTAAATACCTGGACGATAAGGATCAGCTGCATGATATTCGCAGTAATGACCTGAACCAGTACATCCGCGAAACGATGGGAGAAGAATTTTCCGCCAAAGATTTCCGTACCTGGGCCGGAACGGTAATCGCTGCCATGGCATTGGATGAGATCGGTGCGGTTAAAGAAGAAGACCAGAAAAAACTAAAGAAAAACATCCGTGATGCGGTAGTGACAGTAAGTGAAAAGCTGGGCAATACCCCCTCTGTAGCACGCAGTTCCTATATCGATCCAAGGGTGATCACACACTACACGCAAGGGCGCACTTTAGCCAATATGAACCGTTCTGTAAAGCGATTGCTCAAAGGGAATGAGCAGCTTTCAGTAGAAGAGTTGGGCGTTTTATGCCTGTTAAGGAAGCGGCTGGATAAAGCTAGCTAAAAGAAGCTATTTGGAAAATAAACCTATAAGGTTTTCGAAACCTTATAGGTTTATTTTCGTATCAAAACTTATTTCCGCTTAAACGTTTTTGCTATTTGCTGGAATGCTGTCCTGTATTTTTCAAGCTCCGCCTTAGCCAGTCCCAGAAGGATATAATAATCACCGCTGTCCTCAAACAGTATAATCTGGTATATTAATTCAGAGGTATTACCTTCAGTGTTACATATAGCAATGATTTCATAACCTGATAAGCTGTCAATATTTATTTCATTGACTTCATTGGCTTGACAACTTCCAATACCGGGAATCATCTTAAACCGTACCTGGGCATAAGCCTTACGATCCTCAATAACTACTTTTGAAATAGATTGACCTGCAATAAAGGTAGCTTCTGATGTTGGTATTTTACCCTCTACGGAATAAAACAAGCTTCCGGACAGATATTTAACCAACTTAAAAGGACTATTGTCCACATCGATGGAAAATGATACCGCTTCGAGAGGTTTATCATGTTTCGCTTCATTATAAACGGTTGATAGTAATGATTGCCTCACAGATGTCGCGACAGATTTTGACTCTTCGGGATAAATTCCATTGACAATTATAGTTTGTTTTTTATCGCCAAAAACCAGGATTTGCTTTATATATACCATACCATTAGCAGATTGCTCAATAGTAAACCAATCGGCTTTTCCATTATTAAAATCAATCGTTTGCTGCGCTTTTATTATCATTCCTTTTGAGCGCAGCGCTTCAGCTGTAAATCCTTCAATAATAGACAGGTAAGGCATCGGCAATTCATTAATCATAATAGAAGTACCTGTTGATTCATCCTGGAAACCACTAAAACTTTTAGCTGCTGTAAAACCTGCTGGCGGGATTATACTACATTTTGTTCCGGGTACACTTACTCGTTCTGTTTGTCCGAAAGTTACTCTACTAAGTAAGAAAGAAATTAAAAAGAGATAAATTTTCATTTAGATTATTTAAAGGTGTAACAATAGATGGTGGATAAGATTACAGCAATCAAATACGTTTCAATTTGTTTTTGCAATCTATTATCCGGGAATGCAAAACCTATAAGGTTTTCGAAACCTTATAGGTTTATCTTCGGATCAATAGCCTTCTGATGGAATGTAATAAGAGCATCTTTCCCGCCAAACCAAGCGATTACTTCATCCCTTAGCAATGAGGTTGGGGCTTCACTTAATAAAGAACAATAACTATCATGAGGCCAGTCACCTACTTGCTTTACTAACTGATGATGTACCGCGTTTTTATGAATATGCCAGACAAAATTGGTAAAATCCGTTTCCTTAAAGACTTTACTCCGCTTTATGTAATCCATAAATAATGCGCCTTTCCGGCTATTTACTTTATTGAACGATTTGGTATAACTATTCAAACAATTACTGAAACGCTCCATAACAAAATCAGGAAGATCATCTTTCCACTCCTCATACGCTCTTTTCTTTATCTCTTTAAAATGTTGCACAATAGCCTCATGTTTTTTTATCCTGACTAATAAATGAAATGATTGGGTAATAAAGTATAGCAGTATACCTCACAAACTGCAGCAGTATGCTGTTTGACCTTTCGAAGAAAAAAATGATAATGTTCCGCTGATAAAAACAACCGTTCTTTCCCGACAGCTCTTGAAAATAAATGATATGATCCCCCCGGAATCAAAACCTGATGACAATTATTCATATTTTAAAATTACAAATAATCAATTGTAATAACATCGGTCAAAAGGCAAACACCCTGCAAGATAAACCTGCAGGGTATTGCTATTGATAAACCCTATAAGGTTGTTTGAAACCTTATAGGGTTTATCTGTTCTTATTTTTGATTTTCCATACACCAGTTCCTGGCATTCACAAATCCTTCGATCCACGGGCTTAGTTCATCTATGCGATCAGCAGGGTAGTGCGCCCAGTTCCATTGGAAAATAGAACGCTCGATATGCGGCATCGTCACCAGGTGACGACCGGTACTATCACACAGCATCGCGGTATTATAATCCGAGCCATTCGGGTTATGCGGGTAAGCCTCGTAAGCATACTTAGCTACGATATCATATTGATCTTCGGTAGCCGGTAAGTTGAATTTACCTTCACCATGCGAAATCCATACGCCCAGGGTACTACCGGCCAGGGTTTTCAGCATAATGGAATTGTTCTCCTGTACTTTCACCGAAACAAAGTTAGACTCGTGCTTACCGGAAGTATTGTGCAGCATTTTTCCATGCTCGGTATGATCCGGGTTGATCAGCTCCAGCTCCATAAACAGTTGGCAACCATTACAGATACCTACAGACATCGTATCCGGGCGGGCAAAGAAGTTGTCTAATGCTTTTTTAGCCTTTTCGTTGTAAAGGAAGGCTCCGGCCCAGCCTTTGGCCGAACCTAATACATCGGAGTTGGAGAATCCACCTACCGCACCGATGAACTGTATATCTTCCAGTGTCTCCCGACCCGAGATCAGGTCGGTCATGTGCACGTCTTTTACATCAAAACCGGCCAGGTACATCGCATTGGCCATTTCCCGCTC
>CAXYKQ010000186.1:0-5782 GCA_964277835.1 uncultured Edaphocola sp.
GACAGAATAGAGTATCATTCTCCTGTGAAGCGGTTGCCCAAATTACCCGGGCATTTGTGAGCATACTTAAACAATTAGGAGTGGCATTGCATTCCGGTAACGCTTCCTTAAAAAGGAAATGCGGCTACTGGAGGGGATTTGTCGCCTCTGTAAAATTTTAAGGTAAGGAACGCTGGTAACGAGATGAAACAGATATAGTATAAAAATTTATAGCCTGAAGAAAAATGAGTCAATCACAATCTAATGCACATAATGACGATTTTGTAATAGACCCCGGCGTCGTTTGGGAACGCTGTATGGCTATTATAGAAGATAATGTGAACAGAAGGGCCTTCCAGACCTGGTTCTTACCTATTAGAGCAGTTGATTTAACGAACAATATCCTAACGATCCAGGTACCCAGCCAGTTTTTCTATGAATGGCTGGAGGAACACTATGTAGAGCTACTGGCAAAAACCATCAAAAGAGTTTTAGGCAGGACCGGCCAGCTGGCTTACCGTATACAGATGGAAAACAATTCGCAGAAATCACCTGCGACCATGCAACTGCCGTCTAACCAGGGAAGCAAAGCAGCAAAAGGCGAGCACTATATTGACATGCCACTCACGGTAGAAGACCCAAGCAGGATCAAAAATCCTTTTGTGATACCGGGTATGAAACGCATGCAGATCGACCCGCAACTCAACAGCAGCCTGACCTTCAATCATTTTATAGAAGGAGAATGCAATACATTGTGCCGTAACTCAGCACTGCGTGTTGCGCAAAAGCCCGGAGAAACTTCCTTTAACCCATTGATGCTGTTTGGGGGCACGGGATGCGGTAAAACACACTTATTACAGGCTATCGGCAACGAGGTGCGCAAACAGCACCCCAACAAGACCGTATTGTATGTCAGCGCGGAAAAATTCATTAATCAATATATCGAACATTCCCGCAACCGGGAAGTAGGCGACTTCATCAATTTTTACCAATTGATCGATGTGTTGCTGCTGGACGATATTCATATTTTCACTAATGCCCCGAAGGCACAAGATGCACTGTTCGCGATCTTCAACCACTTGCATCAAAGTGGCAAACAAATCGTCCTGACCAGCGACACACCGCCAAAGGACCTGGAAGGCATGCAGGAGCGCCTTTTAAGCCGTTTCCGCTGGGGCTTGACGGCAGAGATGCAGCAGCCTGACTTCGAGACCCGCAAAGCGATCCTGGAGATCATTATGCGCAATGAGGGCACGGAGATTTCGGAAGAGGTCGCCCAGTATATCGCATTTAACATCCAGAATAATATCCGCGACCTTCGCGGCGCAGTGATCTCTATCCTGGCCCAATCCACTTTATTGAAAAAAGAAGTAGATTTGGAACTGGCTAAACGCGTGGTGAAGAACCTCATCAAAACGCCGGAGAAAGAATTAGGCATTGCAGAAATTCAGAAAATGGTATGTACCTATTTCAAGATAGATTATGACAAACTGCAGTCCAAGACGCGGACCGGGGACGTGGTGAATGCCCGCCAGATCGCTATGTACCTCGCTAAGAAATTTACTAAGTGCTCGCTTAAGACTATTGGCGATCATTTCGGTAAAAGAGACCACACTACGGTGATCCACTCCGTTCAGAAAGTCGAAGATTTTTTAAAAACCGATGAGACTTACCGGGAATCATTTTTAGAGATCCAGCATAAAGTACAATTGGCTGCAATGTAAGCCGACAACTACTTCCAGGATTTTTAAAAAAATAGTACAATAAAATTTGGTGAAATAAAAACAATTGTTTTATCTTTGCAACCCCTTCAGGGGCGTAGTTCTTAAGAAATAAAGAATATAAAGGTGAGGTGGATGAGTGGCTGAAATCACCAGTTTGCTAAACTGACGTACGGGTCAAACTGTACCGGGGGTTCGAATCCCCCCCTCACCGCCCTTATATTTTTCAGGGAAGTAGCGCAGGCCGGTAGCGCATCTGGTTTGGGACCAGGGGGTCGCAGGTTCGAATCCTGTCTTCCCTACCATTAAGGACAAATTTAGTCACACTATATAGTGTGACTTTTTTTATACCTGATAAATATTCCGTATTGCCGTTTGCCCAATTGCCATCCGGTAAACTACTGAATGACTTATCTGGTTGATTGATTTTAATTGACAACTTAACACTAATAAAACCTCTATGAAAATGCGTATCTCCATCGCAACTGTAGTACTATTGTTACTACGATTCAATGTCTATGCCCAGGATTATGACCTTGAAAAAAACAAGGATTCCCTGCACCACTATCTTGCAGCCCAACACAGCAAACAATATCCCGACGCAAAAATCGAAATACTTTACGAGATCGGCACTACAGACAACCGGCTTAATGCTGACCCTACCTATGATTATGAAATTGCTTATAAAGTGTATGATATCTCCGGGCTGAATGATTTCGGCGAAATAGCGATCCCCAAATCTGCACGTGGTACCATCAGTAACCTTAAAGCGACTACTTACAACCTGGATGCAAACGGGCAAATCACCGCACAGGAGCTGGAAAAAAAAGACATTTTGATGGAGCAGTATTCCAGGATTATGGACCTGATTAAATTCAGCATTCCGGGGATTAAAGACGGCTCTGTGGTTGTATACCGGTATACCATAAAAAACGGGTTCCTGAAAAGGAAATGGCCATTCCAGCATGCAGCAATACCGGTACATTTTTCCAAGTTCAGTTATAACGCCAGTGAGTACGCACTCCTTACAGCAACCAGTAAAACGGCCGGGCCCTTCAAAAGCTACGATAGCCGCAAAAAATTCAATAAGAACAAAGACCTCGCCGCACAGGTTACGGAAACGGAAGTAACCAATATTCAGGGACACCTGAACGTCACCTACCGCTCCTGGACGAGGAGAAATATTGCACCATTTAAACCGGAACCTTTATGCCAGGACGAAGGTCAGCTAAAAGAAAATGTAATCGTCTATTTCAACGGGTTTTCCGGCCCGGGCTATCATTTCCCTCTGGTAGAGAGTTGGGAGGCTATCAATAAGCAATGGTATACCCAACAATTCAAAGATGCTTATGCAAAGAATAATTTCCTCGACAGCAAAGTCAACGAACTAAAAAGTGCACAAAAAGAACCTTTGGCCCTGCTTAAAGATATCTACAAATTCGTGCAGCAAAACTACGTGGTCAACGACCAGGAAAATGACCTTAAAAAAGTGTATACCTCCCGGCAGGGAAGCAGCAAAAATATCAATGAACTACTTTGTGCCCTATACCGAAACGCTGGCTTTGAAAGCAATATCGTCCTGATTGCCAATAAACATAGTGAAGCGATCAACCCCCTGCTGTACAATATAGAAGATATCACTAACGTTGCTACCTGTGTGGTGCTTGATGAAGTCATGTATTTTGTCGATGCCAGCCAGAAAGAACTTCCCTTTGGCTATTTACCCGCCGGCTATTACAACGGTTACACCCGGATCATTAAAAGCCGCGGAGGCGCTGCTGTTGATCTCAGCCCGGTGCTGGCCCAAAATACCACCTCCACCTTTGTAAGCCTGAAGCCTATGGGGGAAGAAAAAGAAAGTTATACCTACAAATTTTCGTTCCGTAAAACTTTAGGTATTTACGACGCCGTAGGTTTCAGGGCAAGCTGGAAAAGCGACAGTACCTTATTCAGGAAAAAGCTGATGGGCAATCCGTATGAGATGAGTAACAGTGAGGGCCTGAGCATCACTCGTGTAAGCTTTGAGAACGTTGATCAGCCCGAAGAACGACTTGTAATGGTTATTGAAGGCACTTTATCCAACAGTAAAGATATCGGCAAAATCCTCCTGGATCCTTTCTTTTCAAAATTGTTTGAAAAAAATCCTTTAGGCCCCGATAGTACGAGAATCCATGACATTATATTTGATAACCCGACCAAAGAGGTCTATACACTTTCGTTACAGCTGAACAATCAATACTCCATTGACAGCGTATTTGCCCCGGCAAATTTTCAATTCGGCCCGGGCGGAGCGCTCAGGTACCAGCTGGATTCCCGTTTTAATAAAGCAGCGAATATTTACAGCCTGAAGTACACTTTCGAAAACAAAGGCATACCGGTGCCGGCTGCAGAAAGCGAAGAGCTCAGAAATTTTTACGACGCCATCATTAAGAGTTTTGCTCAAAAAATAATTATTAAAAAGAAAGACTAATGAGTACTAAAGCAATTGTGACCGCGGGCTTGTTATTGATCGGCGTAACTGCGTATGCCAATAAACAAAGCTACCCGGTATCTTCTATTTCAAAAGAGTTACAGGCCGGCGCATGCGCCGTCATACGGTATGACAGCACTTCGGTGCAGTTATCCGGCGCCAATATCATTACAAAAAATAAAATGGTCATTACCATTTTAAACGAAAAAGGAGCAGCCTGGAGCACTTTCAGGAAGACCTACAACAGCTTTTCCGGTATAGAAGATATCAGCGGCAAACTATACGATGCCAACGGAATACTGATCAGCAAACTCAAAAAAAGTAATCTTGTAGATGTCTCCACCTTCGGTAGTTCTTTTTCTTTCCATGACGACCTGAGGCTGAAAGCTTATAGCTTTAACCATAATATCTACCCTTATACAGTAGAATACGAGTATACCGAAAAGTCCGGCAGCAGCTTTTTCATGCCGGACTGGCAACCTCAGCCCAGGGAAGATGTTGCCGTAGAACAGTCTGTATTTTTGCTTACTGCAGATGCCGGCAATACGGTAATTTACCACACATCCAACCTGCCGGAACAAATGCAAATGTCGCTCAACGGGCAAAGCGATTCCAAAGTGATGAAATGGAGCGTGGCACAATTGAAGGCATTCCACCCGGAATATGCCACGGAAACCGGAAGTTATCTACCACAAATCAAATTTTCTCCGAGACAGGTCAATTTCGGCGAGTTTACCGGCAGCGCTGCTTCATGGGAGACTTACGGAGACTTCTTCTACCGGATTAACAAAGACCGGGACCAGTTGCCCGACGAAATGGTGGACAAAGTCAAAAGAATGACGGATACAATCAGTACACCGACAGCGAAAATCGCTTTTTTATACAAATACCTGCAAAAAAATACGCGGTATGTGGCCAATGAATTCGGGCTGGCCGGCTGGCAAACCTTTCCTGCGGCGGATATCAACCGACTGGGTTACGGGGATTGTAAAGGCTTATCCAATTATATGAAGGCGCTTTTAAAAGCGGCAGGTATTTCTTCCCACCTGGTGATGGTGCATGCGGGCAGTGGGGCTTCTGAAAAAATGAACCCGGATTTTGTCGGGTATTCCTTCAACCACATGATCTTATGCGTGCCGCAGCAAAAGGACACTATCTGGCTGGAATGCACTTCTACCATCAATGCTCCGGGCTACCTGGGCAGTTTTACTCAAAACAGAAATGTGCTTTTACTGACACCGGAGGGTGGAAAAATCGCCCGGACGCCTTCTTACGATAAACAGCGGTCTTATACCAAAAAGAACATTGAACTGCAGATCGATCCCGGGAACAAAGAGCAGTCTATAAAATGGGAGGCTGAATACGCGGGCATTAACCAGGAAGGATTACTCCCGCTTTGTTTATCCATTAATAAGGAGAAAAAGCTCAGGGAACGAGTGTTGAGTACATTTCCCTATAAAGCTCTTAAAATTGAGCAAATGACCTATGATGTTGTAGAACAATCAGGGGAAAAGAGTCCCAAAATACTGGAGCGCCTGGAATTGAAAGCCGACGATCTCTTTACTAAGATCGGAAGAGCACACGTCTGAACTCCAGTCACTGGCACCTATCT
>CAXYKQ010000187.1:0-10902 GCA_964277835.1 uncultured Edaphocola sp.
GACATCCTCTACCAATTTGCCATTAGTAAATATAATTTTCAGCTCAAGTTTATTATGAACGCGTGTAGAGGTTACCCCATAACGGGCATAGCTTTCAATTGATTTTATACTAGCTAAATAGTTAATGGCGTTTTGCCTGCTATCTTCCCTGTAACCTGGGTGCATAACACTCTTGGTGTGATTATCAATTTCGTTTTTAATCTGTTTATTAAACATTGCAACAATTTTATTGTTTTCCCGGTCAGGGGTATCATATTCAGATTTCTTGCCGGAGAAATCTACCCCCAAAAAGTAAAGGATCCCAACAGTAGCAGCAATTATAATAACCGCGGTAACGATGATGGCTTTTTTCATCTTATTGATACATTGTTGTAACCTTAAAAGTAACAAAATCAGATTGATCCTGGAAGAAATAAAAAATGACGTATTACAAATACTTTGACAAAATCGAGCCTTAAACTTACTCATCTTAAATGACATCCTGTTAGTGAGTAAATTCACTAAAAAACAAAACATGCTACACAATCACAGAATATAACATTATATTCGACTCCTAAAAAATTACAAATGCGCAAATTAATCATTGCCTTAAGTATGCTTACATTATGTGGCAGCCAGGCAGCTACAGCTCAATCAAAACCCGCCGAAACCAAGACCTCCATGCTCAGGAATCTTCGCAGCATTATGGTCAAAGATATGATCAGCGAGGGAACGCCTAAAGCAAAGGCAGAAGCGTTCGGAGATTGCTTTACTAAAGACCTGGGTGAAAAACTAAGCCTGGAAGAGCTGAAGCTATTTTACAAATTCAATACCGCTAAACCCGGCCAGGCACCGCCAAAAGAGCTGGTACAAAAAGCAGAAAAAATGGGCCTAAAAGAGAAAATGCAAACAGTAGGACAGGATTGCGGTCGTATGCTTGAATAACTGCGGTAATACCGCGCAACTTTATAGAATGCAAAAGCCGGCACAGGCAGGTACCGGCTTTTGCTCAATTCCAAGAATAGATTTAATTTGAAGTTCCACTCCCTATCGTCGTTTTTTCGATGACAAAAGCTTTTACGGCGGCCATTTGACCCTGTTCAAATTGCCATACATCACAGTAGTCATAATGGCGCACACGCCCATCCCTGGATTTCAAAGTTATTTCACCGATCACGGTTACGTAGTTACCCTCCTCGATAGTTGTTACTACATTAAATACAGGCGGCTCCCAATAGACTTCTTTCATATACGCTCTTACCTGCTCTTTCCCCTCAAGGATACGTTCTCCTACAAATACCCAACGGGTGTTTTCTGTACAATAGGCCAGGAAATTTTCATAATTCCCTTTTTTCACCCATTCATTGGCTTCGTGTAATGTACTTGCATTGCTCATTATATGTTCTTTATTAATTTTTTGATTGACGTTTTGTGCCTGTATGCTATAAGCAATCATGCTCAAAGTAGTACTGATAAATAGTTTATACATTTGTTATATAGTTACTTAGGTGCATATACGGTAAGTAATGGAGCAAAAATAGGGCAGAACCTTGCACTAGAGTATATTAGCAGCTAATTTTAGGGTACTATAAAAAAGGTAAGTAATGGGGAAGATAAAAGAGACATCAACCAATTTTGAGAATAAAAAAATATTAGCCGATGAGTGTGCGGAGGTATATGCAGCGAACGTTATCGGCGGACAATGGGCACTTGTAATCTGCTCCTGGTTAACCAATGGCAAAATGAGGTTCAGTGAATTAAAAAAATCAATTCCTAATATAACAGAGCGTATGCTCACCATACAATTGCGAAAATTGGAACAAGAAAATATCCTCACCAGGACTGTCTACGCAGAAGTGCCCCCCAGGGTCGTTTACGAACTGACCGAAATCGGTTATGAGCTGGAACCCATTATCCGCCAACTCGAACAATGGGGAGCGCGGCATAAAAAGTTAAAAGGAAAATAACTCCATTTTCACACCTGGCGTCCTTGACGTAAAACTGGAAAATAAAAAGTTACCCGAAATGTATCTACCAAAAATAGAAATATTGGTACAACATCATGTTGCAGCAGGCACACGCCTTTTCAGGAGCGCCCGCTGCCTGAACAACAAAAAGGTTTGATGCTTTTCTTCATCAAACCTTTTCTTACCTGTAGCGGTAAAATACCGTAAATAATAAAAATTACTGCTTCACGAAGCGACGGCTATACTGTTGCAGGCCGTCATCCAAGTGTAAAAGGTATACACCCGGCGCCAGTTTACTGATATCAAGCACACTGTTTCCCGGGTTTAACTGAGCCTTTAGTTTTACCGATCCGTCTATACCTGCGATCAGCAAAGTTCCCGCATGATGCGATACGACGTTAATCGCATTTCCTGCAGGGTTAGGATATATTTCTATTGCAACCTGCTGGGCCTTCACGATCGCTTTTGCTACATCGCTATAGGTAACACCACCATCAATATGTTTCAAGACCAGGCGATAATAGTTCAGCCCGACAAACGGGTGTTCATCCTGATACGTATAGGATGCATTGCTCTTACCGGTAGCGGTGAACGTAGCAATAGTATGGAACGCTTTACCATCAGCCGAGAGCTGCAGCTCCATCACATCCCCAGCCGTCTCCTTAAGGTTTTTCCAGCTGACCACATTAAAAGGCCCGCTGTTACGCGCTGCAAACTCATCCAGCTGTATGGCCAGCGGCGCGCTGATGCTCATTGAATAAAGTTCACGGCCCTGAGCATCTGTTTTGGCCGCAAAGTATAAGTTATTACCCACTTGCGTAAAGCCTCCGGGAGAAGAGGAAACCGTACCTGTATTGATATCAGCAACGAGGGAGACTACGTTAGTCGCCAAATCCAGGGAATACAACTCTGCGCCCAACGTTGTTGTTGTAGCAGAAAAATAAGCTTTACCATCTGTAGCAGCATAAAAATTGGCCATGGCTGTAAAGCCGTTACCCGTTGGTATTGCACTAGTCGTTACTCCGTTGGTACGGTCATAGCGCTGTAAAACCCGTGGGGTGCCATTCTGCACAAAATAAGAATAGTTGCCGCTATTAAAACCAAATCCATAATTGGTTCCCGTAACTACGCCATTAGTAACACTGATCACTGAATTATTATTTGCCGTATTGACCAGGAGCATTTCTCCCTGTACCGGGTTCGTATTGTAAAAGCTCACTGCTACCAACAAAGAATTATCAGGCGTAACGCTAACGATATTTACATTTCCTGATGCTAAGGTCTGCGTATAGGTCGTTAAAGCGGTCAGCGTAGTATTGGCCGGGTTATAGCAAAAGAGGTTTACCGGGCCTGCGGCAGAACCGGTCCTGGCCACAAAATAAAGCTTGTTATTGATCACATTGAAGCGGGTAGCCTCAAACAGGCGGTTACCCCCATCTGTAATTTCCGTATAGGTATTGGGGCTAGCCATACTAATCACAATAGGAAAATTCAGGTTATTCCCGGATCCGCCGTAAGAAGTGGTGTAAATATTATTACCGATAATAGCAAGCGCTCCGTTAGTAGTGTTACTGGTAGACCCAAGCCCGGCATTGCCCACGCTGGAGAACTGGGTCAGGTTGCCCGTAGTTTTATCCCATTTAAAAATCTGGTTTGTGACACTGTTCGCATCGAATAATGTGGCATAAACGTTGCCTGTAGCGGGGTCTTCTGTAAAAAGAAGCGGATCATTCGGACTGCTGGCATTATTCGGATTCCACTGTGCTTCCGTACCTGTCGTCAGATCGAATCGGGAAAAATAAAGATTAGGACTCGTACCGGTTTTAGAGGAAGCTACAAACACATTATTACCGATGCGCAAAGGTGGCCGGAAGATTGTAGCACCGCTCAGCTGACTATGGTCATTAGTTCTCTGGGTAACCGTGCTATTGAGTGTATTCAGTTGGTACCATTCCTGGCGGTTGGCCGCTTCTTTCGCAAGGAAGTAGATATTACTTCCATAAACAAAAAAGTTTTGCGGGTTGGCATCTCCGGTACCCGGATTAATGTCGCTCAGGCGGGTCTGTGCACTCGCCGGCATTACCGCTACCACAGCAGCAGCCCATAAAAGGGATTTCATGTTCATACTTTTGATATTTTGATTGTGTTCTTATTAAGAGCACAAAGATATATCCTTTTTAAAGCCTTGTATACAGCATTGTAAATATTTAATTATAAAATATTTTTAAATTTAAAATGCATTACTGCACTAATACTTCATTTATCCGCTCTTGCTATCATTTAAAGCGAATCTTTCGAAGAGCGTAAAAAGGCTTAGCTCTTAAGCTTATTTTTAGCCCTTGGAAACAGGCTAAAAGAATCTTTCCGCTACAATGCCGTAGGTTAAAATGATGTTCTCCTTGTTTGTCCGCGACACTTTATTATAAGACAATGTCGTATTGAGGTTGACCCACTTCCAGACCTTAACCTGGATGCTGGCGTTACTGGTAATGATATAATCTTTCCGGTAGTTCAAAGAAGGCTGATAAAAAATAACACCCGATGCTTTGACAATATCTTTGTAAGTATAATTCAATCGGACCCTTAGGGAATTTCGGAATGTCTGGTATACCAATTCATCGGTATCTGCAGTGCGCACATTGCTCAATTCATATAAAATACCGTTACTGATACTAAAGTTAAAATTCTTCTTTTCCAGGAAACGATAAGCTACACCAAGCCCGGATTGAAACTGGTGATTGATCGCCAGGGAGAGACTGGAGGTAAAATTGAACAAACCCCAATAATAGAATGGCGGGTGCTTACTGAAGAGGTTAAAATCGGTTAAAGCATTCCAGTCGTTATTGCTGACCTTCTGCGGGTTCTTACCGTACAACCAGGAGCCCGAACTATTGAAATGAAAACGATCAAATTTAGTGCCAAAACGCAGGCTGTTATTATAAATCATGGTAAGCCCGTCATTGGTCTGGTTAAAATTACCGCTAGCCGTGGCCGCAGCCATATAATGGGTGCTGTCATTAAACTGGGCCCGTAGTTGAGGCGCCGACAAGAGGAAAATCGAAACCGGTAAAATAAATCTGTAGTGCATACTTTATGTCCTTTGCAGAATGGCAAATATAACCAAAGTCTAGCGGACGCGAATTTACAGTTGCGGTAAAGCGGTTTTAAGATAGCCGAATCAGCACCTGCTCGCTACATACATTTTTAGATAATGAAGCCATTGCGGCAATCTCCACAAAATATTTTTAGATCTTACCCGGCATAAAAGCTATCTGCCTGAAATAGGCAAGATCCGCGGCTGTTTTCTTCCACGTAAGTAATGTTTTCAGCCTGGCGAGGCCACCTGACACCGGGGATAAGATGAAGATCGCGACGAATAAAGTTATTTTAAACTTCTTCAGCATCTTCTTTCTTGCAGGATCACCGGCTTTACCATATTTAAGCGTATTGGCCGCCCATTTCGGAAATTGTTTAGCCCCGTTACTTTCCATCACGATCAGATTGGGTCTTAAAGGAATAGCTCCCTGCTCCAGCAGTTGCAGCTGCAGGGTCGCTAATTGCCCTTGCTCCAAAGCATGCAATATCGTAGGTCCGAAACGACGGGTGTCTTGGATATCGCTGGTTGAAACTCCGGCTTCAGGGTATTTATCGGAAGCTTCTTTTTGCCCGTGGATCATCCAACGCACGATAGACATGGTCGAAGCCAGGTTAGGATGTTTATCATCCAGGGCTATATTGCCTACCAGGTTGGCGTTCAGCTCCAGCAGCCTGGCCTTTACTTTTTCCTGCGCTCTTAACCACATATTCCTGCAGGCAATTACGGTAACTACGGGCTTACCGTTCAACACCTTTGCATCATCACTTTGCAAAAAGCTGTTAAAAGGAATAGAAGGCGAGAGAAACCAGGGCTGGTAGCCCAAAATGACCAGGTCATAATGCTTACCTGCCGGGATAGCCAAAGGCTTTATCGCTTGCGGGATGCCTAATACCGATTCCGGCATGGCATCAAAGAAGGTATCATAGTCTTTCCAGGGAAAAGGAAATGGCTTTTCCAGTTCGATTGTTACAAAATCAAAGTGCGCCTGCTCTCTGATCTCTGCCGACAGGGAGTTTAATACATCCAGCATCTGCCCGGTCTGGCTACTGTAAATAACTAAGATATTTTTCATATATACTCCCGGCTTATATAACGGTTAATTCCAGGTAAGCGTAGGCGAAACGTGCACTTTCCGGTATCATCATGAATATTTTTTCTCCTCTTTGCAACTTACCAGAGTACAACAATTCCTCCAACATCAGTAAGGGGGATGCGGAACCCACATTACCTACTTTATGCAGGTTGGTAAACCAGATATCCAGGGGAATAGAAATGCCTCTTGCCACAAGCCCTTTATGGATCTCGTTCCTGAAAAATTCAGACGAGAGGTGCGGCAGAAAATATTTATATTGGCTGGTGTCCAGTTGACGTTTTGCAATGATCTCTTCCAGGAAATCAATTCCCTTTGTTACGATATATTCCCCCAAAAGACGCGTATCCTGCTTTACGGCAAAGATGCTTTTGGTCAGCCATTCCTTTTCGGTGACATCCTTCCAGCTGACCACGTTCCCGGATTCATCCTTAAAACAGCCGGCATACATGCAAGTCTCCAGTTCATTACTGTAAGAGGTCATGTCGATCCAGTCAATGCGTAAAGACAAAGTATCTTCATTAGGATTGCCGGACAGGTAGGCCGCTGCAGCACCGTCAGAGAGCATATAGCGCAAAAAGTCTTTCTCAAAAGCAATGTAGCCATTGGTATTGAGGGCTTCGATATTTTCCAGTTCTCCGTCAAATTTTGAAGCGTCCATCATGGCCGACAATTTTTCGGAACCGGTGGCTACAGCCGTATCGGCATCGCCCGAACGGATGGCGAGGTAAGCATATTTCAAGCCTTGTACAGAGGTACAGCAGGCACCTGAAAAACTAAAAACCTCGGTGTCTTTCGTGTCTAACAGCCCTAAGGTCATTGAAGCATGCGATGGCAGGTACTGGTCCGGGAAAGAAGTGCCACAGGTAAGTACATCCATTTCCGGATGCCTTCCCGGGAACAGTAAGTTGATGGCCGCTGCCGCCAGCTCCGCATTGGAATGAGTAGATTTGCCGTCTTTAAACGCGTAGTAGCGGGTCTTTATCCCATTATTCCGTAAAACAATATTTTTGGCTTTTGAAGGCTTATTATTGATCATACCCAATACTGCTTCTATTTCTTCGTTCGGCACAGGATCATTGGGCAAAAATTTAGATAATCTGTTTATATATACGTCACGCATGTACATAAAGGGAAACAGCTGAACAGCAGATGCTCCAGCATTTTAATCAAATATGATGCGAAAATAGCATTTCTGCCGCATATACGATTTAAAGTTTTCCGAGGCCATTTTTGTTCACAATAAATTTGGCCAAAAAAAAGCCCGAAAAATTTGTTAAAGAAAAATACTTTTGTAATTTGGCAGAAATTTCGAATTTATTATATCAAAGATAATTATGAAAAGAAGTATTGTACTACTATCTGCAATGGCAGGTATGTTTATCGGAAGTTCGGCTTTTGCTCAACGTAATCCTGAATTGATCGCAGTGTACCGTTGGTACAATCCAAAAGATAAAACGTTTGTAACTGTAGCGGAGAATCAATACCAAGAAGGTCAATTACTTAACTGGAAATTTAAAGATAAAACCTTACTATTCTATGCGTTCCGTGATCCGGGCGTTAACCGGGTAGCTGTGTACTCCTGGGATAACCCGGTAACTAAAGACCAGATCTCCGTAACAGAAGATGAATATACTGATGATCAAATGATCAAAATGGGTTACGAGAACAAAACATTCCAGTTCTACGTATCTAACATAAGAATGCCTAACCGCGTGGAAGTTTATCGCTGGTATATTCCTAAAACGAAAGATTGGGTTACTATGCCGGAAGAAGGTAATACGGACACTTATTACAAAAAAGGATATAAAAGAAAATCTTTTCAATATTATGGCGTGCGCAGAACCGCTGACGAAGCGCTTTATAACGGAGAACTATAAGATTCAAACGTAATAAAATCGAAAAAGCATAATTCATCGGAGTTATGCTTTTTTAGCTTTAGGGATTTTTAGTGTAAATTTGCAGGTAGCAATAATAAAATAACAGATACATGGCTTTAGAAGTAAGTGGGAAAATCATCGAGATACAACCTACACAACAAATCAAGGAGAACTTTTCTAAAAGAGAGTTCGTAATCGAAATTACGCAGCAAACTAATACCGGTATGACTTTTACCAACTACGCTTCTTTCCAGTTGGTAAATAACGCCTGCAGCCTTATGGACCGTTTCCAGGTAGGGCAGGAAGTACGCGTAAGCTTTGATATCAGAGGAAACAGATGGGAGAAAGACGGGCAGGTACGCTACATCACTAACCTGAACGCCTGGAGAGTTGACCCGGCAGGAATGGCACAACAAGCGCCGCCACAGCAGGGCTACAACCAGGGACAGCAATACCCGCAACAGCAATTCAACCAATCCCCGCAACAACCGGGCGCACCGAGTTTTGACCCGGGTGGCGCAGATGACTTGCCGTTTTAATACGCAATAAAAACACAACAATAAAACGGGATGTTTTCTTTCGAATACATCCCGTTTTTTAAGTATAACTATTATTGTAAAAATTTATGGCTTTTTTAGCTCATCCCGGATCTCCATTAACAGTTTCTCTGTAGCAGTAGGCGCTGGCGGAGCAGCCGGTGTAGCCTCCTCTTTCTTTTTCAACCGGTTTACCCCTTTTATAACCAGGAATAAGGTCATCGCGATGATAATAAATGAAATAACCTGGGACAAGAAATTGCCGTATTTAATTGCGGTCCCGGGAACGGTCAACTGTGCGAGGTCTGAGAGGTTTGCCGCTTTCAGGGCCGGCGTAAGAATTGCCGGGGTGATCACATCGTCTACCAAAGACTTAATGATCGAATTGAATGCCGCACCTATTACAACACCCACGGCAAGGTCCAACACATTGCCCTTAATGGCAAACTCTTTAAATTCTTTTAGAAAACCCATATCTTTTGTTTTTTGTCTTTAAGTGAAATAAATGGCTAATCGCGCCTAAAATACTACAGATTTACTAAAAAGCGAACTTTTTATCCGTTAATATCAGGGCTGGAGCTCCAGGGCCAGGAACTTCCCGGTATGGCTCCCCTTGGCTTTAGCCACTTGTTCCGGCGTCCCCTTGGTGACCACTTTACCACCACCTACACCGCCTTCCGGGCCCATGTCAATAATATAGTCGGCCACTTTCACAATATCCAGGTTATGCTCAATCACCACGACAGTATTGCCGCGGTCGACCAGTTTATTCAATACGGCCAGCAGGTGCTTTATATCTTCAAAATGCAAACCTGTTGAAGGTTCATCCAGGATATAGATCGTCTTTCCTGTATCTTTTTTAGACAATTCCGTGGACAGTTTTACCCGCTGTGCCTCACCCCCGCTGAGGGTCACCGCAGACTGTCCCAGAGTGATGTAGCCCAGGCCCACATCCTGCAGTGTTTTGATCTTCCGGTGCAGGGAGGGCACATTGATAAAAAACTCTACGGCGTCTGCAACCGTCATTTCCAATACATCATAGATAGATTTTCCTTTATAGCGGATCTCCAGGGTTTCCCGGTTATACCTCTTACCCTGGCATTTTTCACAAGGTACATACACGTCCGGCAGAAAATTCATCTCGATCACGCGCATCCCCCCGCCCTGGCATTCCTCACAACGACCTCCTTTCACATTAAAGCTAAATCTACCCGCGTTGTAGCCCCTGATCTTGGCCTCAGGCACCAGCGCAAACAATTGCCGGATATCGTTAAAGAAGCCGCAATAGGTCGCCGGGTTGCTCCTCGGAGTCCTGCCGATAGGGCTTTGATCGATCTCGATCACCTTATCGATATGCTCCAGTCCTTCGATCGATTTGTAAGGCATAGGCATCATTTTGCTTTGCGGATAGCAATGTCGCGAAAGAATTGGGTACAGCGTTTCATTGATCAGGGTAGACTTGCCGGAACCGGAAACGCCGGTCACACAGGTAAGCGTGGCCAAAGGAATAGCAATACTTACCTGATGCAGGTTATTGCCGCTGGCACCTTTTAAAGCAAGTTGATTGCCATTGCCCTTTCTTCGCTCCTTGGGGATCTCGATTTCCAGCTGTTTATTCAGATATCTGGCCGTAACACTACCCGAGTTCAATATCTGCTCAGGCGTGCCCTGGGAAACGATACGCCCGCCATGAACGCCCGCCGCGGGGCCAATATCCAGTACATAGTCCGCCGCCATCATAATATCTTTATCGTGCTCGACCACCAGTACCGAATTACCGCCGTCCCTCAGGTTCTCCAGCGCTTGTATCAGTTGCTGGTTATCCCGCTGGTGCAGCCCGATAGAGGGTTCATCCAGGATGTAAGTAATGCCCATCAGTTTGGAGCCGATCTGTGTCGCCAGCCGGATCCGCTGGGACTCGCCGCCACTCAATGTTTTTGTGGGCCGGTTCAGCATCAGGTAATGCAGACCCACCTCTAACAAAAAGCCCAAACGGTCGCGGATCTCTTTCAGGATATCTTTAGCAATAGTCTGTTCTTTCTTACTCAGCTTTTGCTCGACCCCCTCAAACCATTCCAGTAAAGCATTCCGCGGCATTTATGCCAGCTCAGATATATTACGCTCTTTGACTTTATAAGCCAGGCTTTCCTGCTTGTAATGGGGCAAAACTAAAGCCGGAAAGCCTGGCTTATAAAGTCAACGAGCGTAATATATCTGAGCTGGCAGAAATGCCGCTGAATGCTTTACTGGAATGGTTTGAGGGGGTCGATCAAAAGCTGAGTAAGAAAGAAAAGACTATTGCTAAAGATATACTGAAATAGATCCGAGACCGTTTGGGCTTTTTGTTAGAGGT
>CAXYKQ010000188.1:0-16877 GCA_964277835.1 uncultured Edaphocola sp.
CTACCGCTATTTTTACTGAGTTATTGTTCGTTTTCTCTTTGCAAAACTCCCTGAAAGCATCCACGTTGCCATTGGCATAGATCGTACCCATATTGGAATTGCAGATAATGGTCACGAGGTTAGCCTCACGAACGACAATCTTTGCAGTAGATAAATTACTCGACTGCAATTGTTTGTCCGCATCATCCCTGAGGTGTTGTACATACTGTTCAAATAGTTTCACCCCCAATTCCTGGTCGATCTGTTGCTCCTCGATCCGGGCGCCGGCATCTCTGGCCTGTGCCTGTACCTGCTTCAAAAAATCCTTACCAAATTTAGGCAAAGAGGGAGCTCCTGCATTTGCAGGTGGCACATTTCGTTCAGCAGTGGGCGGATCCGGTTGCGCCGAAGGAACCTGATTAACAGCAGCACTTAAAGGTTTGGACAGGGCAGGCTCGGGCGCTGCCGGTATTGCCACCTTAGGCCCCGCCACACCCTGCATTCTTGCTTGTGGAACAGGGGCAGGCTCCGGTTGTGGGCCAGGGGTTAAATGGTCAGATTTTTTTTTTGCGTCCTGTAAAGAGGACGCGGTTATTACTTGAGTCAGGTAGCAGAGCTTGATAAAATAAACTTCAAGATGCAATCGCTTGTTCAAGGTAGTTTTATAGTTGACTTCCGCATCATTAATTACGTTCAATGCAGATGTAATAAAGGACATGCTCAACATTTGCGCTTTTTCGAAAAAGGAGCGTTTGTGTGCTTCCGGTATATCCAGAAGCCGGGTCATCTTAGGATCTTTACACAAAAGCAGGTCCCGCAAGTGCTGGGCAAACCCATTCAGTATAGCATCTCCTTCAAACCCTCTTCTATATACTTCATCCAGTAGCAGTAAAACATCCGCCACATTTGTGGTGAGCAGGGCATCCAGTAATTTAAAATAAAATCCCGCATCCAGGACGTTCAAGTGTTCTATGGCCTGGTCGTAAGTCAGGTGCCCGTTAGAAAAGCTGGAGATCCTGTCCATCATAGAAAGCGCATCCCGCATACAGCCTTCGCTTTTTTGCGCAATAATGTGCAGGCCGGCCTCTTCGGCTGCAACACCTTCTTTAATACAGATATTGTTCAAATGCCCTACGATATCCGTGGATTGGATCCGCTTAAAATCAAATATCTGGCAACGCGACAGGATGGTCGGAAGTATTTTATGCTTTTCGGTAGTCGCCAGGATAAAAATAGCATAAGGTGGCGGCTCTTCCAGGGTCTTTAAAAATGCATTAAAGGCTGCAGAAGTGAGCATGTGCACCTCATCTATGATATAAACTTTGTATTTACCCATCTGCGGCACAAACCTTACCTGCTCGGTGAGGGAGCGAATATCATCTACCGAGTTATTGGAAGCACCATCAAGCTCAAATACGTTGAAAGAGGCATTTTCGTTAAACGTCTGGCACATTTCGCAAGTCCCGCAGGCTTCCATGTCAGCTGTCGGATGCAAACAGTTGATCGTTTTGGCAAGGATACGCGCGCAGGTTGTCTTACCTACCCCTCTCGGACCACAGAATAAATAAGCATGGGCCAGGTGCTGGGTCCTGATCGCATTTTTAAGTGTAGTGGTGATATGGGCTTGCCCGACAACGGTATCAAACGTTTGCGGACGGTATTTACGGGCAGAGACTAAATATTGTTGCGACATTTACATGCAATTTCAAGCTTTTTATTGAATTTTCAAAATAGCATCCGGCTATACCTGGTTTATTAATCCTGATTTAAAAAACAAAACGGCTACCTGGTGAAGGGTAGCCGTTTCTGATTATCTGTAAGCAATTACTATTTAACAATTACCAGTTGCTTTTTAGTGACCACTTCACCCGATTGCCGTACCTCGACCAGGTAATTACCGCCGGCTAAAGGAGCTGTATCAAGTAATATGGTCGTACCTGTTGCTGTTTCAGATTGGATCAATTTGCCGGTAGTATTATAAACATTTACCACGTCACCGGCAACCAATCCCGCAACTTTAGCTGCTGTCGAAGCAGGGTTAGGATAGATGTCTACCACTGCCGCAGCTGCTTTTATGAACACTTGCTTCACCGTGGAGACAGTGGCTGTACCGTCAATACCCACTAAAGTAAGGCGATAGTAATTAACCCCTGTCTTGTAGCTCCTGTCCTGGTAAGCATATTTGCTTTCCTTCCCGGTTCCTTCAACGGCGGCAATTGTTTCAAATGAGCTGCCATTGTTGCTTCTTTCCACCAGGTATTTACTTCCGCCGACTTCACCAGGATTAACCCAGCTAAGGTTTACAAATGAGGTCTCTTTTGTCACGTTGAATTGATCCAGGCCTGATGGTAAAGGTGTGCTGTTGGAAACACCGATGGTGAACGGACTGAACGTATTGACAGCTCCGGAAGTCACGGTACCACTTGTGGTAGTTCCCGTAGTAGCAGTGTTACCGCCATTCTCCCAGGCGGCGCCGTTATAGTGGGCTACCAATGCCCTGGACAACGCGGGAATATTGCTGGACGACTGGAAGGGGAGGTTGATGCTTACCGCTGCAGTCCCGTTAGTCCTGTTAACATCCCAATACTGGAAATTATCGATAGACTGGATATCACTTCCTGCAGCAAAGGTAGTTGCGTTTGTAGTAACGCCGGTACCGTTAAAATATTCCGCTGCGAAAGTTGCCGCAGTGCTTGCCGCCGGCGTCAATACCACAGGGGCATAAACCCCGTTTTTACCTACCGGTAATGTTTTTGCGGTAAGGCTGTTTGTAGCCTGGAACAGTTGCCCGTTCACATAGCTGGTATTGTTACCGCCGCTTACTGTAGCATCCGTACCCAAAGTTAATGTATTCGTCGCGGTAGTGCTGATCAAACCGGAAAGAAGAGATAAATTCCCGGTAATGGTCGTAGCCTGGCTCAATTGGACCCCGTTTACATTATTAATAGACACATTCGCTACAGAAGCGGGTACCCCGTTGCCGGTGGCCTGGCTGACAGCTCCTACATAAGTATAGGTGCCTCCCGGATGATACACACGTGACGTGGTTTGCACATTTCCATTGGCTCCGGAGCTTGTTATACCTTGTTGACTTGTGATCTTCAATATACCACCCGCATTATTGGCAAATCTGCCGGAACCGGTGATATTATACCCGTTAAAGTTCATTATCCCGCCGGAAAGTACTTCTAAGGTATCTGCTGCGCCTGTTAAATCCAATGCCTGTTGTAAGACCAGTTCCGCGTTTTCCGCAACCCTAAGGGTAACATTATTACCTATAGTCCCGGCAACGTTGATCAGCTGGGTTCCTGTTTTCTGGAAAGAGATCCGGCTGCTATTTAAAGTATTGGAACTGATAATTGTTGCTCCTGAGCTTACATTTAGATTGCCATACAACTTCATATCTACGATCGACGCCGCGCCATTGTTTTGAGAGAGGCGTAAGGTACCCCCCTGCACCAAAATATTCCCCCGGATAATATGCTCCACGGCAACCGTGTTGGCAACACCACTGAGTGTATTTTGCTGGATGATCAGGTCCCCTCCTATCTCGGCAGAACCGGCAACATTTGATAAGGTCACATTGACGCTGGACGAACCGTTATTAACAGTAAGATCGTTGGCACAAAGCTTAAATGATCCGGCAGACAAAAAAGAGAATACGGATGTGGGCGTTCCGGAGAATGTCAGATGGCCGAAGAGATACCCGGCGGCATTTTCGCTTACCTGTGGGGTAGCAGCAATAAAGCGTCTTTCCGCGGTGCTGGCAGCATAGTTCCAGTTTTGAATCTCTACAATAGAACCGCTTTGAAAATCTTCATATCCGCTCCAGATCGTACTCGCATTGTTGATCGATGTGGAGCTAATAATAAATCTACCTCCCGGATCCACTACAAAATTTCTTGTTGCGTTAGATGAGGGCGTACTTAATGTTACGCTAGCCGCAGCTTCAAAAATACCACCGGAATAAACCTTGAGATCAGCAATTGTTGCAGCGGCATTTACGGTCATCCTTCCGTTTTCGAGAATCGAAATGCTCGGACTTGAAAAACTACCACTGGTAGAAATATTATGTTGAATGTAAATACGACCACCGGAATAGCTGGCAGCAGGTCTTGTAGCCGGGGCCCATGCACCATTGGTCATCAATTCCCAGGTACCGGTAGTATTGGGCCAGTTACCGTTGCTCGTAGTACGGTAATCCCCATTCGTATAGGGTATGGTCTGGATATTAAAGCTGGCACTGTTTATGGAAGGCAAAGTGCCGTACTGTGCAGTCAATACCAAACCGCTCCCTAAAGCAGTGTGAATAATATTGTTAAAAGTAACCTGGCCATTCGTCAGTGCCGCAGTCAGCGGGCTTGTGCTTAAAGTACCTGTAGAAGTCAGGCTTAGGGTACCATTTGCATCCAGGTCAATATTATTATTAACATCTGAAGCAGTAAGTACGGGCGCGGGGCTCATGGCCACATTCAGGTTAGTATTACTCGCATTGGTAGTAAAGGCAATTTTTGTAGCCGTTACCTGGATACGGTTATTGTTATTCGAGGTATTGTTATCCGATGTTGCCGCACCAGCGTTGGCTGCCGCCATTTGAGAAGACACCGTATTCGCATTGGTACCGGCCGCAGCAACAGTAAACACCAGTTTATCCTTATCCGTAACCGCAGTATTAAAGCTTACCGCTAAAGTAAAGTTTTTTGTGCCGTTATCGGAAGCGTTCAATCCGGATAAACCCGTAAAAGAAATTGTATTCGCACCCGCAGTGACTTCCGCTACTTTTGTCGTTCCGTCAAATAAGGCAGCTTTACGAACCGTGTTCGCCGCACCGGTATAATTGATGGTTAAAGACGCCAGTTGAGTAGGCAAGGCGTCTGCATCGGGTGCAGCACTGCCACCATCTCTTAATTGCAAGTCCATTACGGCTACCGCACCGGAACCAATCGTTGTGATCGTTGTGGCCTGGTATTGTAAATAGTCAATATTGGCGGTATAAAACGTACCCCCGGCATTGCTGATGATATCAGATTGAGCACTTGGCCCTGCAGGCGTAGTTGCCGTTGCCGTTGGCGCGTTAGTGGTATAGTAATTGTAGGTTGCTGCGTTGGTCCCGTTCCAGTTGAAGGGAATAATCGTATAAAAATAAGTAGTCAAGGCGCTTAGACCAGTGATATTCTGGCTGGTAGCCGAAGCGGTCGTAATTATTGCCGCGACGGTTGCATCGCCAATAGTGGCACCAACAGTGTAGGCCGTGCCGTTTACCGGCAAACCTGTCATTGGTGCATTTGCTTTTTGCAGCACCAGGTAGCCGGCTGCATTCGTGATCGTACTGGCCGCACTAAAGCCCAGGTTTACCTGGTCAAAAGCAGTTGCAGCCGCGTTAAATGTTGCGGGCTGCGCGGATGGCGCTGTGCTCAAAGTATAAAACGATACGGTAGCCGGGCTGTTGGTGTTATAGCAGTTATCGGCAGTATTTAAGGTGTAAGCGGTGGCAGTATACTGCGTTCCCGGACTCAGGTTAATGATACCGGTAATGCTATTGCTTGCCCCGTTATAAACAACTTTGTTATTAGCATTGATACCTGTGGTCGCGCTGAAATCTGTATTGGCCGTGTAGGCGGTACCAGAAACAGGTGCGGCCCCGGTTTGAGCAGTAGCTCTCAGGCTAAGCAATGTGGCATCGCCGTTACCGCTTACCCAGTTGAAGCCAGCGCCCGTATTGGTCACGTTGGCAGCAGTCAGAGTGGAAGTTTGCGTGGCAGGAGCCGTACAGGTGGCCGTTTGTATTGCCTCGCCTCCTATTGTCAGGGAGGAAAAACCTCCTGTTCCCGAAGTGTTGCTTGGTGTATTGGTACTCTTGATTCTAAACGTAACAGAAGAAAGGCCTTCGTACGAAGCGTTATTCGGCAGGGTAGCTGTAAGCGTACCACTTTGTGCGGATAAAGTGACCAAAGGAGCAGCAAAATTATCTACACTCGAATAGAGTTCATAACCTGCAGGGCCAGTTCCTGAACTTCCCATAACCGCGGTAAATGTCTCGTTACTCAGATCAAGGGTATATCCTGTTGCCGGAGTCACTATAAATTCTAAATAATTGACCGTATTATTCCAATTATTAGCGTTATACCTTGCGGTAGAAGAACTTCCGGTCAACGTACCTCTCCGGTACACCTGGGCCGATTGTACATTTGTTCCAAGGCTGGATGCCGATAGAGGAGAGGCCTGAACGCCGCTCCAGGATTGATTCCATTGGGCAAGTTGTCCAAAACTCATCAAGTTAAATGACAGGAACAAACTTAAAAGTAAGGTAAAATTTTTTATCATAAATCCATTATTAATTTCAACAAAAATAGCTGGATTAATGATAGAAAAATCTATAATATTAAAAAATTAAAACAAACATTTCTTTAATTATGTATATTCATTTAAATAACAAAGGAGAAGGCATTAAATACCTTCTCCTCTTTACAATTTATTAATACATAAGCTTATTGCTATTGACCTAAAACGGGTTTCACAAAGGTAAAAAACAAAGCTCCTATGATAATCAGGCCGATAACTATAGTCAGCAAAGTAATGGTTCTTTTGTAGCCCTCGTTGACCACTTTAAGTTTATGCAGCTCGCTGGCGTTATTGATCACGTTTTCTATCCTTGAAAATGCACTTTCGCCCTTAACAATATAATCAAAAGCGCCGTATTTCATGGTATCGATTGCCACCTCTATTTTATCTTGCCCGGACAGCATGATCACCTGTGTTTCCGGGTATTGATCCTTGATATCTTTGAGTATTTCCACGCCGTTTTTGGCATCATTTAAATGGGCATTCAAATGGTAATCCAAAACGATGATCTCCGGGTGCAGGTGCATGTTGGCCATAGCTTCTTCGCCGCTTTCGAAGATTTTGATTTCATAGGTATATCGCTCGGATAAGAAATCTTTCAACATTTCGTTCTGAATAGGTTCATCATCTACCAGAAACACATAACGTTTGTCTGAAAGTGCCATATCTTTTATTTTTTTAATGAGTAATCAGGGTGGCTAAAATATATTGCTTTAAGCAATAATGCAAATTTTTGCCCATTTTTATTAACAAAAGCTTTATTCTTTGTTCAGGAAACGGGCTATTTCAAGCGGCCTGATGGTATCGCTTACTTCCGGGAGCTGCTCTTTAACCTTGCGGGGCGAATCGGTAGGGTTAGGGTATTTATTCATCCCGATCCATATTTTTTCCCCGGAGACATAAGCCTTCACCAGGGTGTCTGCCTGCTCCTTTACCTCCTGCAACAGTAAACCTTTGTCAAAATAAGCCAGCAAACCACCCTCCAGTTCAATGCGCTTAAAAGTGGCCCAGGCTTCCGATGCAAAGCGATCCGTTAACTGTTCTATGTAATAACTACCCTTAGCGGTATCTCCGATCTGGTGCAGGTAGCTTTCTTCTTTAAAAAGCAATTGCTGGTTAATGCCCATTCTCTGGCTGAATCGGGTGTACCCCGCCTCCTTTTTCTGGTCAAATGGCAAAATGGTTAAGGCATCACAGCCTCCAAGCACGGCAGCCATCCCAGCTAAAGTGTCCCGTAACAGGTTACTGTAAACATCGAAAGGAGCTTTGTACAAAGTCCCGGTTTGGACATACAGTTGAACTGCTGCAGGGAGCCCATATTGCCGGAGCAATAAAGCTGCCAATTGCCGCAAAGCCCTGAGCTTGGCAATCTCCTCAAAAAAAGCAGTTCCAACAGTAGTATGGATATGCACCCTACGAATACCGGTTAGGGTACCGTTTGCTTCGGCAACATGCAGCGCTTCCTGGATATGACCTAATGTATAAGCCAGCTGGCAGACGGAATTGGCGCCGGCATTGTAATAAATACCGCTGTCTACCCATATATCCTCCTCAAACCCAATGCCTGAAAGCAATGCTTGTTTAGCAGCAACTTCTTTCGTTGTGAAATAAGTGTTCAGGTTATCCCGTCCGTAGAGGACTGCCCCGGGATCAATGGCATTGTGCTCCAGGTAATCCTTTAGTGTGGCTTCCTGAGCTTGAATACCCGGAGCCCACTCTATCCTGGTCCGGATAAAGTTGAGCTCAATATCCTTAAATAAAGCCTGCCAGTCGACACCTTCCTTTTCGATGACGAAATGCAGGCCGCTTGCCCCGCACTGTAGCGCTGCCAGCGCCTGGCTATTGGCCACCTTTTCTCCGGTCACGGGCACCTCTTCTACAATTACCCAGTCTGTGTGGGCAAACACAGAAGCAGCCGGCCCCCGGTCTTCCAATGTATAAAACGGATCAATGGTAATGTGGTTATCATCTGTTCGCTGTAACTGTTCAAAGGTGATGCCTTTAAGATCTTGCTTTAAACGCTCTTTCCATTGACTACTGTTACTCGTTTCAAATTCTTTTAATAAATCTTCCATCGTATAGTTCGGTACTTATGCTAAAAATTTTTTACTTAAATCCGGGGAGGGCATCCAGCAGGATTGGCTCTTTCCAAACCATCGGTACCGGTTGCTTGCTATAAAGCAGTAAATGCGGTCGCGGATGAATTTTGGAATGATCATTGCGATATATAAAACGGGGTAAATGCCCGATAAACGCCGCGCAATCCTTAAAGCGGCATCGGACTGGGTGTATGCGTGGTCATTTTCTATCAGCACGATGCTGTCCGCGGCAACCTGGTAGCGCGAAATCATACATTTACCGTAGTCCGAATCCAGGGCGGCAAAACGGAAATAGTCCCGCTTGTCCTGTTTTATGATCAGTTGTACACTCCGGTTGCATAAGTTACACACACCATCAAAAAGTACCACTCCCTTTGCTGTAGCCATTTCATCCTGTTTTAAGGTATGCTCTCTGTGGGTGACTGTGCCAAAGCTTGTTCCCATGCCCAGGCGGTCTCCATCATCGTTTCAATAGTATATTTTGGCTTCCAGCCCAGTTCTCTTTCTGCCTTACTGTTGTTGGCATACACCTTGATCACGTCTCCGGCCCTGCGGCTACCGATGGTATAATTCAACTTAAGCCCCGATACTTTTTCAAAAGCAGCTATTAACTCCAATACAGTCACCCCGGTACCGGTACCCAGGTTATAAACTTCGCAATTGCTGGGTAAGGCTTGTTTCAAAGATTGCTGTATGGCTAAAGTATGGGCATGAGCAATATCTGATACGTGGATATAATCCCTGACACAGGAACCGTCTTTGGTGTCATAGTCTGTTCCAAACACGGTCATAGAGTCCCGTAAGCCGATAGCCGTTTGGGTCACAATCGGCACTAAATTCTCAGGGCGCTTATTCATCTCACCTATCTGGGCAGAAATATGCGCACCAACCGGATTAAAATAACGCAGCAGAACAATCCTGAAATCCAGGAAAGCCTTTGCAAAGCGGGCACAAATCCCCTCCCCGACCTGCTTGGTATGCGCGTAAGGCGATTCTGCTTCTTTCATAGGAGCTGATTCTGTAACCGGTAATTCGTCTGCATTTCCATACACCGAACAGGAAGAGGAAAAAACGAAATTTTTGACACCGAATTCCTGTGCCAACTCTAATATATTGACCAGTGAATCCAGGTTATTACGGTAATACATCAGGGGTTGATCTACAGACTCGGGAACCGACTTATAGGCAGCAAAGTGGATAATACCATCGATATCGCTGTGCGCCTCAAATAATTGCCGCGCCTGTACCCGGTCGCTCAGGTCGAGCTGGTGATTCATGATCTTTTTGTCCAGCAAATCTGAAACACGGCGGTTCATTTCTGCGTATCCCCGGGAAAGGTTATCCACCGAGATTACCTCATAGCCATTTTCTACCAGGTCTACGATTGTATGACTCCCGATATAACCGCAACCACCGGTTACTAAAATTTTAGCCATATAGTTTTTTAAAATTATAAGCTACAAAGATACACTTTTAGCCCCGGCAAAATCAAATTATTGACCGATCTCGTTGCGTTTCATCACCGGCCCCACCATTCAAAAAGTAACAATTTGTCAATATTGAAATTTTCTTATTACGGATAGTTTATTTAAAGTATATTTGTATGAATCAGATTTAAGAACAATCTTAAATCAATCATAACCTTGAAAACTATTAAGATGAGCAAAGAGATGTTAATCGCACAGCTTGATAATTACATTCTTGGTTTGATTTGCGTTATCGGAATAACCATACTATTCTTTATGTACCGTGAATCCTACCTCAGAAAAAAATTCAAGCGCAAATTACTAGACCATCACAAGTCTTACCACAAGTAAAGAGTAACCATTAATACAAAAAAGCACTTCGATAATGAAGTGCTTTTTTGATGCTATTCAAAGGTATTAAGATCTACCTTATGCTTTTCGATGAACCCTTTTTTCTCTAAAAAGAGTTCCAGCTTATCTTTAGGGATTCTCACGAGAAAATTTTTAGCAGTACCGCTTTTAAAAGCATTCAGCGATTGGTAATAATCAAAATTCCAACGTCCTATTTTCCTGCGGTCTTCGCCTAAAGTGGCTGCCAGGACATCCAGATCGATAGGGTTGCCCACTTTCACAATAGCCATGCCTTTGAGCTCGTCTTCTGAAAAGCGGAGCAACAAAGGATTTTTCGGTTTTGCAGGTGTAATGCCATCGGAACCCTTACCTGGCTGTATATTGAGTGATTTCCAGTCAAAATCTGCAGGAACGGGCGCGCCGATATAATCGTTCATACGCTCCATAACCGTTGCCGTAGCTACAAAGGCCATAACATGGTTTTGGGTCTCAGCCGGTAAATATTTTTTTATGGAAAAGAAATCGGCATTTCCTGTTTTTTTAATCGCGCTCAGCACTGGTTTCGGTCCACTGTTGTAAGCTGCTACCACGAGTAACCAATCTCCGAGCATATCGTAAAGGTAGTTTACATACTTAGCTGCAGCATTGGTGGACTTATTCCAGTCGGTCCGTTCATCAACGCGCCCGTTAACGACAAGCCCCATAAACTGGCCTGTTCCGGGCATAAACTGCCAGGGGCCTAAAGCTCCCACCGGGGACAATGCTTTATTGGTAAGTGCGGATTCGATGACGCTAAGGTATTTCATTTCCAATGGAACCTCTCTTTTATCGAATGTGCGGTCTATTATTTTGAAATATTTTTGCCCTCTCTGTTGCATGGTAGCAAAGTGGCGGAAATTTTTCTGATAATAATTTTTAGTGTAGGCGAGAATATAATCATTGTTCTTACCGAAGTAGTCAATCTCCCCGGCTAAAGGGATGTATTGATCCCCGGTAGCCTTGCGGCTGCGCTCGCTAAGCTTACGGGCCGCCAGTGGTGCTGGCAAAGTTTCCTTGTTAGCGGTTACGTCTGTCGGTTTACCTGCAGTGGCGACCAATCCCCCAGGTTTATTAGTTACCAGAGCTTCACTGGTTAATACCGGCCTCTCAGTAGCCTCAGCCAAAGGTTTACCGGCAGTTCCTTTTCCTTGTTGTGCCATAGCCAGCATCGGCAAATGCATTGCTGCAACACAAACGAATTTTTTAAAGGACATAAATCAAACTAATTTTAAATAGTTACAAAAAGCGACCAAAGGCGCATCTTTCTCCTACCCGTCGCGACTTATTGCCAAGCACATCGGCGGGATTTTCATCATCACAGTAATTGGTGCTACGATTTGTTCATACAATGATAACAATTATTTCTTAATACCACTGCATATAAAAAGAAAAATCTTCCAACTTTGGGAAGACTTTCTTACAATTCTATAAAATTTAGATAAATTTACTTCGGTTCATTTACAGGCTTCTCGTTGATACCGCTTTCGATCTCACGTTTAACGCCATCTTTAGCATCATTAAATTCACGAATGCCTTTACCTATTCCCTTTGCCAACTCAGGAATTTTTTTACCCCCGAACAGGATAACCACTACTAATACTACCCACAACCATTCAGCTCCACTTGGCATAGATAATAACAAAGTCGGATTTAAAGAAGCTATTGTCATTTTTTAAATTTTTTAATTTCAGAACAAAGTTAGACCTATTTTTTTTTCCAGACTCCAATTTTAACAAAAATTATTACTCACTTACCGGCACGCAGCACTTAATCTAAAAGATCTACCACCCCATCGGTACCCATCTTATAGTAGCGGTTAGGCAACCAACGATTATGCTTCATCTTTATAGAGAATAGCGGCCGGGCGCTCAGGGTCCAGCTTCTCGAATAGTCCCGGGGCAGGTCACCTATTTTAAAGACGCTGCCTTTCGGCACTTTTATTACCGCAGTAGCCAGCTGCGCACGAAACAGCTCCGGCGTTCCCAATTTCAGGTATTCCGGCAACTTAAGGACGCTGCTATCCTGCCGGTACGTATAGCTGATAGCTTCTGACAAGGCCTTGGCCTGTTTAGCCGAGCTGCCGTTAGACTGGCGTTCGAGGTCCATGTGGTACAAACTGTCCTCGGAAGGGAGTATCTGCAAGCTGGCAATCCGTAATAAATATTTGTCATCTATACCTTTCCTGATCCAGTCATCATCGGGGTATAAACCTTCTTCCTGCCGGTCCAGCCGGGTGATGATCAAGGTATCCTCCGGTTGTTGCAAATTCAGGGGTGCACTGTATTTATAAGTGTATTTAAAGTCGGACACCAGGCCGGAGCAAATAAACACTACTGCAAATAAACTGAGCAGGAATAAGCCCGACAGGCCGTACCCGATCCATTTAGTTTTCCGTGCAGGCTTCTTGATCCTTAATACCAGCCAGCGTATGATGATAATTATTGGCAGTAAAACCACAAGGATTGATGCGATAAACAGGGTGATTGGCTGCGCCTGAGATTCAAACACCAGGTGAGACAAGGGCCACACGCTGACTCCCGCGGTGGAAAACCCGAATAACACACCCAGCAAAACCATCAGCAAACCCACCAGGATAGCTGCCACGACCAGGATCAGGAAGGCCAGCACGATATAAGCAAGGATCCTGAAGGCGGTAGCTAAAGTGCCGGGTCGCGCCGATTGCCCCCCGCTCCCCTTTTCATTCTGCTCCTTTAAAGCAGAACTGAGGTTCTGCACATCAAGCCGCTCTCCTTTCAATTCCATCTTTTCGGTTAAAGTGTTCGCTTTAGGCAAAGCGATCCATAATACGATATACAAAATGGTCATGATCGGCAGGGCCGCAGTACAAAAGGATGCGAGGTCGTCTTCATTAATAATATTGAAGAAAGCAACGCCAATTAACGGAAAGGCAAAGGAGAACCGCAACCATTGCTTTGAAATCTTTAAATGATAAGACATCCCGCTGCACACTCCGCCTAATACTTTCCCCTCATCTGTACGGTACCACCTTCGCTTCAGTGAAGTGGTGTTAGCGAGGTAAGCGGCCGGTAAAATAATCCAAAGCAGGATATAGAGTAAAACAGTACTGCCATAGAAGAAGCATCCGAGGGCCATCAAGATACGGATCAATACCGGGTCGGCACTAAAATAATTAGCCAGGCCGCTGCATACACCACCCAGGATCTTATCGTTCAGATTCCGTACGAGTTTACCATTCGCGCTGACCGACGGTACACCGCCGGGCAAATTACCGGTATACGCTTCACGCTTTGTCCCGGAGCGTGCATGCTGCGGTTCGGCTTCTTCATAATGCTCTGCCGTTTCCATAGCGATTTGCTCCGGACTGCCCATGATCCTGATAACAGCCTGGACATCTTCGGCAGAAATACTTACCAGGTTTTTACGTAACTTATCGTCAAAAAGTTCTGCGATGCGGTCTTCCATATCGCTGTAGATATCCGGCCCTCCTTCCTCTTTGCTGAAGAACTGCTTCAGCCAGGTCAGGTAAGCGTTTAACTGCTGATACGCTTCTTCATCGATCGTAATTAATCGTCCGGAAAGATTTATGGTGATTACTTTATTCATTTTCTTTAAGCATTAGCGTTAATAATATTGTTTACCGCGGTACTCATCTGCGTCCAGGTGTCATCAAGCGCTACGTAAAACTGGTCCCCTTCCGGCGTCAGAGAAAAGTACTTACGGGGTGGCCCGGATGTGCTTTCTTCCCAACGGTATGTCAGCAGGCCGGCATTCTTCAACCTGGTGAGTAAAGGGTAGAGCGTACCTTCGAGTATATTCAGCCCGGCCATTTTCATTTGCTCCAGGATCTCTGAAGGATATACCTCCCGACCCTTGATAATGGCCAGAATACAATATTCAAGCACTCCTTTACGCATTTGTGATTGTGCATTATCTATATTCATGGGTCGCTGTTAAAATTGTTGGATAATCATTTTAAAAAGCATTAGTTGTAGGTGATATAGTTGCCTTCCTTGTCCTTGAAGTTGTTAGTCACGATCATGATCAGGTCAACCAATACCCATATACCGAAACCTCCGAATGTGATGATCTGCAGGATGCCATAACCTATTTTCCGGTTGTAAAAGTTATGCAGTCCTATCATCCCGCCGAAGAAACAAAGCAGCAAAGTGATCAACCACTTCTGATCATCATTGCGGCGCACTGCCGGCAAATAATCACCTGCAGGCGGGGGCATCTGGCGCACCCCGCAGTTTGGGCAGATCTCCGCATTTACATGTATTACTTTACCGCAATCTTTACAATATTTCTCGTTGTGCTGTAGCATGGTTTATTATTTTATTATGCAAAGATATATCCTTTGTACAGTACTATGTAATGCATAATACTATATTTTGCATTTATTTAACATTTCAAAAATTTCTTTTTTCGAAATACAGATGGGAGAAAAGGATGTACATTTGAGCGCACCATTAATTTTTGAGCAACTTTATGAATTTAGAACAACGCATCGCGCAATCTGAAACGAGAATATTCAAAGCTGTTTTTCCCAATACTACGAACCATTATGATACACTTTTCGGGGGGACTGCTATGCAGTTAATGGACGAGGTCGCTTTTATCGCCGCGACCCGTTTCAGCCGTCAGAAAATGGTAACTGTGAGCAGCGACCGGATTGATTTTAAGAAACCGATCCCGGGCGGCACCATAATAGAATTGATCGCCAAAGTGTCTTATGTGGGCACCAGTAGCCTTCAAGTCAAAACGGAGATCTTTATAGAGCAGATGTACACTGATCAAAGGGAGCAAGCGGTTTCGGGAGAATTTACTTTCGTGGCCCTGGATGAACATAAACGCCCGACCCAGGTAATCAAAGAATAAGCAATTTTGTCGGCCCTTTCGTCTAAAACCCTGGCTGGTAATATACTATTACTATCCGGGGTTTTCTATTGGAAAGTATGCTGCACCCGGCGGCGTTACCGGCTGTTACCAACAAAAAAAACCGCCTCTTTACGGAGACGGTTTATATTATTTAAGTCGTATTGATCAGATGGATTTGTTTACATCAAATGCTTCCAACTCATTAGCAACGGCAGTCAGGAAGCCGGCTCCTAAAGAACCGTCAACAATCCTGTGGTCGTAGCTTAAAGACAGGTACATCATGTGACGGATCGCGATGACGTCGCCATGTTCCGTTTCCATGACCATCGGGCGTTTCTTGATGCTGCCTACTGCAAGGATGGCTACCTGTGGCTGGTTAATGATCGGTGTGCCCATTAAGCTACCGAAAGTACCCACATTGGTCAATGTAAATGTGCCGCCCTGAGTATCATCCGGTTTCAATTTATTGTTGCGGGCTGCGTTAGCCAGGCCGTTCACTTCTTTAGTAATACCTAACAGGTTTTTCGTTTCCGTATTTTTAATAACCGGAACGATCAGGTTACCGGAAGGCAGAGCGGTAGCCATACCAATATTGATATCTTTCTTCACGATAATGCGGTCGCCGTCTACAGAGCTGTTGATCATCGGGAATTTCTTGATACAATTAGCGATGGCTTCAATAAAGATCGGGGTGAAGGTGATTTTTTCGCCGTATTGTTTCTGGAAAGCATTTTTATTTTTATCTCTCCAGTTTACAATGTTGGTTACATCACATTCGGTAAAGCTGGTTACGTGCGGGGAGGTTGCTTTACTGCGCACCATGTGGTCTGCGATCAGCTTACGCATTCTATCCATCTCTATAATTTCCACGTTACCGCCAGGGTTTGTAACCGCTGCAGGAGCGGCCACCGGAGCTGCCTGAGGAGCCGGAGTTGCAGGCGCCTGAACCGGGGCTGTTGCAGCAGCAGCAGGAGCCGCGCCTCTGTTGGCTACGTAGTTGAGTATATCTTTTTTGGTTACACGGCCTTCGTTTCCGGTACCAGGTATGTGTTCTAATTCAGCCATACCGATGCCTTCTTTAGCAGCAATGTTTAACACTAAAGGAGAATAAAAACGGTTAACGCCGGTAGTACCTGCTGTAGCAGCAGGAGCCGAAGGAGCTTGCGGAGCCGCTGCAGGCGAAGTTTGAGGTGCTGCTGCAGGAGCAGGTTCAGCTGCTGCGGTAACCGCAGCAGTACCGTTGCCGGTATCAATCCTTGCGATGGCAGTACCGATAGGCACTACATCATTTTCATTAAACAGGAGCTCAACAATAGTACCCGCAGCTGTAGACGGCACTTCACTATCCACCTTATCTGTTGCGATTTCAAGCACAGTTTCATCCATTTTTACTGTATCACCCGGCTTTTTATGCCATTTTAATACAGTGGCCTCCATGATACTTTCGCCCATCTTAGGCATTATCAAATCTACTACAGACATATATTGTTTTTTATTTTTTTAATAATTTTCTCTGCGCAAAAGTAAGGTTTTGCGCTTGAGTTTCAAAATAAATTCGTATTAATATACCCTATTGTAACGCAGCTCTACTACTGATATTATAGCTATAAGAGCACATTATCTATAAAGTGTGCTCTTGTTAAATGCTATTTGTTTCCGAAAAGTTACCCGGCAGTGTGATTATTTATTATGAACTGCCTTTACCGGAAAAATCCCGGTGATATTCTTAGCATCGAAAGCC
>CAXYKQ010000189.1:0-10575 GCA_964277835.1 uncultured Edaphocola sp.
ATGCGGTAGTAAAAAACATGATCCAAACGGCAAAATAATTGACACTCAAAAATTGCTGCAACCAGGAACGCCGGCAGATAAGATAGTGAACGCCTAATAAAAACAAGCTCAATAATAATAAACGTACCGGCATATTCATACCCCAGAAAAAGGGGTCACTCTGCTCGTAAGTAAAAGAAGCCCACCAACCGGCAATCGCAGCGATCATGCAGGCCCATAACAAACGGGAACGGACCAGGAAGGCTTCTATAGCAAATAACGCCCCGGTTCCAAGAATCAGCCAATAGTAGCCGGAACTGTCCCGGCTCAGCGCTTTCCCGAAGTAAGTGACGGCAATACAGGTACTCAGTGCAAGTAATATACTCAGGGACTCATTTGCCCATACCGCGTTCAGGTACTTTTGTTTCCGCTTGCGGATGTACCAAACCAGGAACACGCACAGACCCGCAAATAAAACCCCTATGGTAAACTCCGAAAAAGAAAAATAGCTGCGCATTCTTTCAATCCATTTCTCATCCAGGACCAAAGCGCCAAAAGCCAGCAGTGCGCAGGAAATAGCCGCAAAAAAGGCGTAAAACGTCAGGGTTTTGTAGTCCCCTTCATCTGATTGGTAACTTGCCCGCAGCTGCTTTGCCTTCGCGGCATCCAGCAACTCCTGCTCTTCCCATGCTTCTATTACCCTGTCCAGCAAAGCCGCATCCTTATTGTTCAATCTCATAAGCCGGTGATTATTTTTTCAAAGATAGATGATTTTACAGGAATGCTTATGTAAACAGCAGAGACACAAGCCCGTGCAGGCATAGCCACCATATTTCCTTTCCACATTAAGCCGATAAACGTATCTTTGAGAACTAAATAAAAAAAATTCCTTACAATGAGTTTCCTATTAAAAGAAGTAACCGATCACGTTGCTTATATTACCTTTAACCGCCCGGAAAAATTCAATAGCTTTAACCGGGAGATGGCGATGGACTTCCAGAAAGCTTTAGACGAATGTATGTCGGACGATGCGGTAAGAGCGGTTTACATCACCGCCACCGGGAAGGCATTTTGCGCCGGCCAGGACCTTGCGGAGGCGATGGACCCGAACGGACCTGAATTAAGAGCTATTGTACACGGGCATTACAATCCAATCATTGAGCGCATCCGTAATATAGAAAAACCTGTTGTATGTGCAGTAAATGGCGTAGCGGCCGGCGCCGGTGCTAACCTGGCCCTTTGCTGTGATGTCGTTGTGGCTACGGAGCAGGCAACTTTTATCCAGGCGTTCAGCAAAATCGGGCTGATACCGGATTGTGGCGGCACCTACTTCCTGCCTCGCCTCATCGGGTTCCAGAAAGCATCGGCACTGATGATGATGGGCGATAAGATTGATGCTAAAGAAGCCGAGCGCCTGGGTATGATCTATAAATACTTCCCGGCAGAAACATTTGAAGAGGAAAGTAAAAATATTGCCCGTTACCTGGCAACTATGCCGACACAGGCCTTTGCTTATACCAAGCTGGCCCTGAACGAAAGCTTCCAGAATAACCTGACCCAACAGTTAGCCCTGGAAGAAGATTACCAGGCTACTTGCGGAGAAACGGCAGATTTTGAAGAAGGCACTGCTGCATTTTTAGAAAAAAGAGCCCCTAATTTTATTGGAAAATAATTCATCGATCATTGTTGGAGGAAGGGGAACATTCCTTCAACAATGTTTTTAATCGCCGTTCATGAAACTAAGATACTTAGTTATAGTCCTTATACTCCTGGCCCTGATCGCCTGGCTGGCTTACTTCTTCGGTAAGCAACAGGGCAGTGTGCAGGTTACTAATATTGCGACCAACGAAATCCTGATCCGGGAGATCGCGGAAATGGCATCCCTGGAAGTACAGGGAAATGCCGAAATCACAGAAAGTAATATGGATAATGGTGATGGCTTTATTCAATCGATACGTAAAGCCTTTATAGAACAGACCATACATCTCAACATACCTTATGTAGCTAAGTATGGCATACAGGCCGACAGCAACACAATGCAGATCATCGTCAAAGAAGACAAGACATTACTGATCCGCCTTCCCGAAGCAAAACTGCTCAGCTATGAAATGCGGCTGGACAAGGCGACGCAAAGCAGTACGCAAGGATGGTTGAAAAGCGAGACTTACCGCAGCTATAATGCGGTGCAGCAAAAACTGTACAACCAGTCCCGCGCGGACGCCGCAGCCAGTATCAAAAATAAAGAAGCTGCCCAGGAAAAGATCACCCGCATCCTGGGGAATTATTACCAACCTCTCGGTTATAAAGTACAAATACAATTCGGCGACAATAAAAGTATCGAACTTTTCCCCACATTGGAGGCGCCGGCCGTTAGTAATGAATGACAATTTTTGTACGCTTTACGATCCACAATATTTTAGTCTTTTTAAACTATAATTTATCACAGTAAATTAAGCCGTTAAAACCGGGTTACCGTAGTGTATATACGACACTATTTACCGCTAATAAGGAATCAATTACTTTAACGGCCAAAACCGGATTCAAATTAAAAAAATAGGCTTACCTCAACTATTTCCGGGAATAAAATTTCTTTCAAATTGAATTACTGATAATGGTAATGACCGACTGAATCTATCCATAAAAATCCTGGACGAATAGATATGCGTTTTCTGAAAAACGGATAAGGTCGCTTATACTCCTGAAAATCCCAACATTTAAAATAGTATTAAATTTTCAGTACCCCTTTGTTTACAAATCCCACTACAGTAAATTCGCTTATAATAAAATTAATTCCTCCTTACAGCAGACCTCATCTAAAACAAACTAGTATTATTTTATCTTTTTAATATTTTCATGATGGAAAAAAGAGTGTTTATTGTTACAGGGGCAGCAGTCGGTTTAGGCTTTGCCACTGCAGACCAATTGGCTTCAACCGGAGCTGAATTGACCCTGGTAGATTATGATGCCGCTGCATTAAAAACAGCGAAAAAAACAATCGGTGAAAAATACCCGGATATCGCGATAGTAACGGTAGTTGGAGATGTTTCGAAAGAAGAGACGGCGAAAAATTATGTAGCAGAAACCATGAAAGTTTTCGGGCGTATTGATGGTTTGTATAACAATGCCGGTATTGAAGGCCGCCAGGCGCCTTTGGTAGAATATAACCTGGAGACTTTTGAGAAAGTTATTGATATCAACCTGATGGGGGTATATTTTGGCATGCGCCATGTGATCCCGGTAATGCAGGAGCAAAAATATGGCCGTATAGTAAATGTTGCTTCCGTAGGAGGCATCCGCGGCGTGATCAACCAAACGGCTTATGTGGCCTCTAAACACGCGGTAGTAGGCATGACTAAAAATGCTGCAATCGAATATGCCAAAGATAACGTCCTGACCAATGCCATTGCTCCCGGTGCAATACTGACCCCGATGGTAGAGGAGGCGTTCAAGCAAGTTAATCCTGAAGATCCTAAAGCGGCTGAAGCCACTTATGCCAGCCGTAACCCCACCAGGAGATTAGGCGTACCGGAAGATGTAGCTAAAGTGGTATCTTTCCTCCTCAGTGAAGACAACGGCTATGTCAACGGGCAGACCATTGCTATCGACGGAGGAGAATCGCAGTTATACGGCAATCCAGAATAATTGCAGGCTTCGCTCATAAAGCAGCAACCGGCTATAAACAAAATGCCCCGGAAAGTGATACTTCCGGGGCATTTGTATAAAGGCTTGGTTGACGATAAAGGAACCCGTAGCGATGATCGCAAATTAATGGGTGATCTTCTTAAACTGGATCACCCCCTTAGGTCCGCCAGCTACCTGGTAGCGCATAAAGTAGGTACCATCAGCAAGGGCAGATATATCCACCGCGATCTTATTCAGACCACTGACCAGTTTTTGACTGGACTTCAAGTATTCCATACCGGACACTACATTAAACAAGCTGATGTCCATACTTCCGGCGGGTGCATCATGGTACAGCTCCAGGAACACAAGCCTGCTGGCAGGGTTGGGATAGGAGACGACAGTATGCTCCTTGTTATAGATCACCATCCTGACTGCGCTATACAGCACACTGCCGTCGTCATGTACGATCTTCAGGCGGTAAAAGTTATAACCTTTGGCCAGCTTCGTATCGGTGTGCTGGTAATTTTGCCGGCCCTGGCCCGCTGTTGCCTGTACGGTAGCCAGGTATTGAAACGACCGGCCATCCTGCGACCGCTCTACTTCATAACGCACGGTATTGCGCATATTGCTGGCGGCCTCCCACTCCAGCAAGGCAGCATCCTGCTGGTAAAGCCGTACCGTGAAACGGAGTAATTCCAGGGGCAGCGGGGCACCATTACAGTCAAACTGAACGAGCGAATCGGTATAGCAACTGTTGTTGCTCACACGGAATACCGCTGAAGTAATACCCGATATACCGGCAAAGGTACCCGTAGTGTTATCGGCTACCGGTGCAGTAGCAGGTGTGGTACTTACGATAGCGTACACGCAGCCCGCATGCTGGTTCGACACATGAACCTGTATCGGGTCCCCGCTGCTGCAATTATAGCTTACCGAATCGATTACAGGCTGCGCATTCACCAGCACCTGGGCAGTCGAGAGTACCTGGGCACGGGCCTGTTGCGGGAGCATAAGCACCCCGCAGCAGACTATGCCGGAAATATAATGAACGATAGATCTGAAACAATACATCCTGATTCTTTTTTTGCTACTGGAGCATTAAAAAAAGTGGCTATGGCGTCACCGGGTTGCTACATCCATTGGCATCCGTAATCTTGATCAGGTCGTAAGTATTGGTAGCATTAGGTGTGATCATAGAAGCCGGTATAGTGACCGTGCCGCCATTGGCCACGTTAGAATATGTCTGGGCACCACTTACACCACTCTTCTCGATTTCCAGGCTGTAGCTTCCGGTACCGCAGGTTGCGTTAAAGGATAATTGTACTGCTGAACCTTCACAAAGCTCCGGAGCCAGGGCTGCGATATTACCTGTAGGCTTAGGACGCACGGTTACGGTAAAGGACTGCGGTGTTCCCGAACAGGCTACCGAGTTGTTGGTGAACGTCGGCGTTACTGCGATGGTAGCCACTTCATTGGTACAGGAAGGTGTATTATCATTTGCCGCCGTGAAGCTGGCTATGTTACCGCTGCCGCTGGCCGCAAGACCTATAGCAGTATTGGTATTGGTCCAGGCATAAGTCACACCGGAACCGCCTGTTGCTGTACTGGAGAAGTTGACCTGAGACACCGTATTACCTTCACATTTTGTGATGTCACTTAATGTGCCGGCAAATACAGGCGTTGGGTTAACCGTGATCGTATAGGTTACAGCCGTACCGGTACAACCCTGATAAACAGGGGTTACAGAAATGGTCGCAGTTACCGGTGCAGTACCTGTATTGCTCGCTGTGAAGGCGGGTACCTGGGACACATTGGTAGCGTCAGCCAGGCCGATACTGGCACCGCCGCTGATATTAAAGGTCACACCAGGTGTAACACCGGTGGGGGTGCTGCTCACACTGGTCGCCGCGACAGACTGGCTGTTACATACGGTACTGTTAGCCAGTGCTGTAGCCGTAGGTATAGGGTTAATCGTTACCGTAACAGGCAATGCTGCCGTTGTGTGGTTACAATAACCGCCTTCGGCCCGCACATAATAAGTTTTGGTGATCGGTTGTGTCCCTGTATTGGTAGGGCTTACCGTAAGGCTCGCGCCATCCCCGATAGAGGTGCTGCCTGTTGTAGGGGCTGCATCAGCATACCATACCCATTTTGCGACCGGGGTTCCCGAGCCGAGATGGCCGTTGGAGATAGACAAGGTAGTACTCCCGCCGGTACAAAAACTGGTATTGGAAGCGGCAGTAGTAGCTCCCGATATGGAGGAAGTATCATGGACAACAACACTTGTTGAACTGATCTGGGCCAGCGCGTCATCGCTGCCGAAGAAAGTAATGCTTGCGGCACCGCAAAGCGCCCATAACATTACACGGATGGTGTAATTGATTCTTTTCATTTTTTTAGCACTTGTTTAATAGATCATTGTTATTTATTTTTTTCATAAGGGTATTAAGGCGATTGCTTGACGCAACCGTTATTATCGGTAATCTTGGTCAGGTTGAACGTAGTAGTTGCCGTAGCATTATTCACCACTGTAAAGGGCGTTCCGCTGGCAATATTGGTATAGGTAGTTCCATTAATGATCAAACTAAAAGGCCCGCTGCCTGATGTAGCCGTAAAAATGAGGCTGATAGAATTGCCCTGGCATACCGGGCTGCTGGCTGCGCTGATCGTACCGTCCGGCAAGCTGTTGACCACAACGGTGGCGGTAGCAGACTGGGTATTGCTGCAGGCAGGTGCAGACTGGAAAGCCACACTCTGCACCACATAGGCGAAAGTACCGGTCGTCGTCGTGGGGACGGCCAGGGTGGCAGTGCCCGATGCGGGCACATTGATGGTCTGGTTAGCACCACCATTGAGTTTGTAAGTCACGGTCACCGGTATGGCTGCCGGGTTGGTAAACGTAATATTCGGCGAGGCAGCATTTTTACACACATTGGTTCCGCCGCTTAGGGTGATCGTAGGCACAGGCCTTATCACCACTTTAACCACATTACTTTCATCTGTCCATGTAGTCGCAGCAGGCATCCCGTCATTGGTGCGTGTGACGCTCAGCACCCGGCGGTAATAATAAGTACCTGCAGCCGTAACAGCAGGAGTGTAGGAATTGCCGGTAGCCCCGCTGATATTGGAAAAACTGAGGCTATCGGAGGACAGTTGCCATTGGTACCCAACCGTAAACCCGCCGGCTGAAGCTATAGGAGCATCTGTATACGCGTTGTTCCCCGTCAATGGGCTGAGGGTGCCCCCGCTGCAGACAGACTGGTCAGCCGTTATAGCATTCGGCACTTTAGACAGGTTCTGGAAACTCGCCCGGTTACCACCCGCCGATTCATAATACTCCAGCAATAAGCTGGAATTCCCGGTAAGCTTAAAGACCTGTTTTAAATAAGTAGTATAGCTTTGCTCCACCCAACGGTTAAATACCAGGACATTATCTACAGTGAGGCGCACCCCGTCATCAGCCCCCATATCAGCGAGATAGATGCCTTTGGGTTTGCTACTGTTCATCCTGAAGCGGGTAGCGAAATATTCCGTGTATAGACTTCCCATTAAGGTACCATTGGAGTACATATCCAGACATACCCCATCCCCCCCGAAGCCATAATCAAATGATTCTGATAGCGGCGTGGCGCCATTACCGATATACCTGCTGAAGCCGTTGGTCTCATTGGGAGCAGAGGCAGAACCATCTGCGCGTTTGTAATAGTGGGCCAGCCATTGATTGGTACCTGCTGCTGTTGCATTATCCTGTGTATTACTGCCCCCTGCAAAAGCATGTGTAATGGTTGTAGTGCCGGTACCGGAAGGCCTGCAGTTATACACTCTTACCTGCCCGGAGAGTTCCGCGGTAAAGGTTATGGTAGTACCTGATCCGTTATGTACCGTAGTGCTGCCGTTGAGGACAGTGATACCATTTACCGAATTAGTGACCGTATATTGAAGTCCTTTAATGACATTCAATACGGTATAATTGCCTACTCCTACACCTGCAACAGAAGGAGTTGTGCCATTACCAATGCAAATAGAGACCGGCGATCCCACACTGGAACCACCGCTGCATTGGGCATAGCTCGCCGAAGACAACAATAATAGCCCTATATGGGCGAAAGCCCATAAGAGTATTGCATTAAATTTCATTTTAGGTAGTTATAATTCTTTCAAAGGGTAGTGTTAATTGTAGCAACAATTAATCTAGCGCAAAGGTATATTGATTATTTATATAAATAAAACATCAACAAAATATAAATATTTATGCAATTCAAAAAAGATTAACAGACAAGATATTATAATTTTTACAGCGCACCTTCCAGGAAGAAATGCACATCGTCCATACTATGAATATGATTGACCACCAGTAAGAATACCGTGCCCATCTGCTTCATTTTCGCCTGGTTGGTACCGGTCTGTATATAATTCATGATCTTATGGAAGGTCTCACTTTCGTAATAGGGGGAATCGGGGTTATTGATAAAATACAAACGCATCACTTTGTTTTTGATGATCAGTTTTTCAAAGCCCAGGTCCTTAGCCATTTTCCGGCAACGGACTACGGTAAACAAATCTTTTACTTCCCCTGGTATCGGACCGAAACGATCTACCAGCATAGATTCAAAAGACTGGAGTTCTTCTTCCGTTTCCAGGTTATCCAGTTGCGTGTACAAAGATAAACGTTCGGTAATGCTCCCTACATAAGTGTCAGGAATCAATATCTCCAGGTCGGTATCTATGGTACAGTCGGAAACATAATCTTTCTTGCGCTCCATTTCTTCGGCGAAGACTTCTTTAAAATCGCCTTGCTTCAATTCACGAATCGCTTCCGCCAGTATTTTCTGGTACATCTCGAAACCTATATCAGCGATAAACCCGCTTTGCTCGCCGCCCAGCAGGTTGCCCGCACCGCGGATATCCAAATCACGCATCGCGATCTGGAAGCCGCTCCCCAGTTCATTAAATTCTTCTAATATCTGTAAACGCCTGCGGCTGTCATTAGGTAAGGTCAGCAATGAGGGGGCCACCAGGTAGCAGAATGCTTTCTTGTTACTGCGACCTACCCTACCCCTCAACTGGTGCAGATCACTCAAGCCAAACTGGTGTGCGTTATTAATAATAATCGTATTGGCATTACTGATATCAACACCGGACTCGACGATATTGGTACAACAGATCACATCATATTTATGCGCAATAAAGTCCATCAAGGTTTTCTCCAGCTTGGCCCCTTCCATTTGCCCGTGAGCTACCGCTATTTCCAGGTCGGGACACAGTGCCTTCAATTTTTCTGCCATTGACGGAAGGCTCTGCACCCGGTTGTGGATAAAATAAACCTGTCCGCCCCGCTCCGCTTCATAATAAATGGCATCGCGTATAAAGTCTTCGTCAAACCCGATCAGTTCGGTATGCACCGGCTGGCGGTTAGGCGGCGGCGTATTGATGATACTTAAATCCCTCGCGGCCATCAAGGAAAATTGCAAGGTACGCGGTATCGGGGTTGCGGTCAGAGTGAGCGTATCGACATTCAGCTTACGCTCTCTCAATTTTTCTTTTGCCGCCACACCGAATTTCTGTTCTTCATCTACGATGTATAAACCCAGGTCTTTAAACTTCACATCTTTACCCATCAGGGCATGCGTACCGATAAGAATATCGATTTTACCGGTTTCCAGTTTTTGTAAGGTTTCTTTTTTGTCTTTTGCCGATTTGAAACGGTTCAGGTAATCGACATTCACCGGGAAATCTTTCAGCCGCTCGCTGAAGGTCTGGAAATGCTGGTAGGCCAGGATCGTCGTCGGCACCATTACCGCCACCTGTTTACTGTCGGCAACGGCCTTGAAGGCGGCACGTACGGCGACTTCTGTTTTACCAAACCCTACATCACCGCATACCAGGCGGTCCATTGGGTTAGGCGACTCCATATCCCGTTTCACGTCCGCTACGGCCTTTGACTGGTCGGGAGTATCTTCATAGAAGAAAGAAGCTTCGAGCTCTGTTTGTAAATAGGAATCCGGCGTGAACATAAAGCCCTCTGCCGCTTTTCGTTGCGCGTAGAGGCGGATCAGGTCTGCGGCAATATCTTTTACCTGCCGCTTGGTTTTGTCTTTTAAGCGGTTCCAGGTGTCACTACCCAATTTATGCACCTTAGGTTCGGTACCTTCTTTACCGGCATATTTAGAGATTTTATGCAGCGAATTGATCCCTACATAAAGCACATCATTGTCTTTATAAATAATACGGACCGCCTCTTGCTTAGCTCCGTTCACATCGATAGTCTGCAAACCGCTGTACACGCCTACGCCGTAATCAATATGGCTCACGAAATCGCCTGGTTGCAATTCCCGCAAAGACTTTATAGTAATCGCCTTACCCTTACTGTAGGCTTGCTTGATCTTATACTTATAAAAGCGCTGGAAGATCTGGTGATCGGTATAGACCAATACCTTTTTATCGTGATCGATAAAACCGTTACTGATCGAAACAGGCACGGGCACAAAGCTGACACTGGCATTGGTATCTTCAAAAATCACCCTGAGGCGCTCCAGTTGCTTGGCATTCTCCGCAAAAATATAAGCAGTATACTGTTGCTCCGACCATTTCCTTAAATTAGCCGATAGCAAGTCAAAGTTCCGGTTGAAGCTCGGTTGGGGTTCAGTATGGAAAGCGAGGGTCACAGCGGCAGTACCTTCTTTCCCCTCTGTATTGGAGAACTGTATCTGATGAAAATCATGAATACGCGCTTTCCAAAATTCGGCCGATTCAAAATCTGCTTCTGTCAGTAATTTTGGTTCCTCATCCTCGTCCGCACGTTGCTCTAACAAGCCATCATTAACGGCGAGCAGCTCCTTCAATTTGGCTTCATAATGCACCAGTTTAGCCAGGAAAATATCTTTATCCTTAAACCAGAAAACAGTGTTGGCAGGCACAAAATCAAGCAGGGAAACTTTTTCGGTGGCTTCAAATCGGGTCTCGATATTCGGG
>CAXYKQ010000190.1:0-3728 GCA_964277835.1 uncultured Edaphocola sp.
TATGCATAAGAATGACCTGGCCGTCCCGTACAATAATCTTACTTTCAGAATTGCCGGTTCGTTGATAGTTTCCATTTTTATTACCCTCTATGGAACGGGGAGTAGTTTTTTTATAGCGCTTAAATACCCTTCTTTTTACCGGGTAGTCGGTCTTAGTTTCCTTGTGGCTTTATTGATTACTTATTATGTGCATTATGTGACGATTTTTTTAGACCGGCATTTTGACTGGCAGCGGAAACCTTTCAGAAGGGCCGGCCTTCAATTGTTAACCGGCATCCTGTTGACGATAGTGCTGGCTTATTGCATCATGATGCTTTATTTCCGGTTTTTTGAGCGCCGCGATATCCATGATGCTCAATATATGCTGATCCGTTTTCCCCACATCGTTTATGCCATCATTATCCTTAATCTTTATTATGTCATTCATTACCTTGTGGTCCAGCTGATGACGGTATACCATCTTTGGCAAAAGGAATCGCCTATTAAGGAAATCGAAAACAGGTTGGTGCAACCTGAAATGCAAGAGGAGCCAGCCAGCTATACAGAGGGTTCGTTTTTTCATATAAAAGCCCTGGAGAAGCAGCCGACAACGGAATCAGAGACAATACCTTTTGCTGAAAAAACTGACCGGGTTAAGGGGAATGATGGCTGGGGGCCGCTGGAGATGGACGTGCTGCAGGATGTCTGTTTTTTTTATCGTTCAGGCAGGTCAAATTGGGTGGTTACTTTTTCCGGGACCCGCCACCTGGTGTCCCGGACATTAAGAGAGTTTGAAGCCCTGTTTTGCGGGCCGCATTTTTTCCGTATGAATCGTGCGGTCATTGTCAACCGGGCCGCAGTGGCTGCTTACGAGGAAGGAAAACACCGCAGACTTATCCTGAAATTAAAACCCGGGTATGAAAAACTTTGTTCCGGGGAAGATTTTGTTACGGTGAGCCAGAGAAATCATAATCTTTTCAAATCCTGGTTTGATAGAAAGCCGCTACATACCTAGCAGGTTCCGATACTTGCCGGATATGCGGTCAACACGGCAAATTTTTTTGTATCGTTCAATCATTTTTTTTATCGTTCATACATTTGTTGCCGCTTTTTTAAGCGCAGATATATCGCTGAAACACTTATTTATATCGTTCGCAAACTTTGATAATCAATTACTTGCAATTAGTTTGTGAGTTTATTAACTTCGTTCTAACAAAATTTTTGTAAGTGTTGACAGGCTCCTCATCGATGCTAACTAATTGGTATTTGTACCTGCTAAAGTTGCTACACGGTCCCGGAAATACTCTCTTTTTGTTTCCTTTCTCCTCATCTGCTCTTGTTGTAACATAATAGGTCGATCGGCGATTTACCGCTCCCGATAGCGATTTTAATTATGACAAAACTTTTTGAACATTCTGAATACCAGGCGAAGCCCAAAACCTGTAGAAACGAGTAGGCTTATTTTTTCATGCTTAAAACCGGCTGCTTCGTAGTCGAGTCCGTTTTTTTATTTCACCTTCTAACAAAAAAACAAATTTTATGAAAAAGTTGTATTTCACGCTCATAGCAATATTATTTTCTATCGCAGCGTTTGCCCAGGCACAGTCAGCACGCGGACTTATTGTAAGAAATCAAACTAATTGTATCCAGTATTACCAGGTCTTCGGTGACGAACTTTGCCGTTGTGGTACGCAGTACACTTCCCGGATCTATACGATACCTCCCGGCGCGGTCCATAACTATCCCAATTCATTGACTTTATCGGGCACTTATCCTACAACAACCCCTAAAGGTATCGTAGGCGCACGTATACCCGATGGTCCGGCCGCCTGTGGCGTACCCGCAGGTATAGTCGGTCACAGAGTCTGCGGTTTCCCGCTCACCTACAATTACCTCTCCATCACGCCAAGCTGTACACCTTGCTCGGCAACAAAGGCTACCTGGGTGGATGCGCCTAACTGTGATCAAATGGCGCAACTAATCTTCCAATAAAATTTTAAAAAAATCTTTATCCTTTAAATTGATACAGAAATGAAAAATTTATGCGCGATCCTCGTTGCAATGCTGCTTTCTTTTGCCGCATTCGCTCAAAGTCCTTCTGCCGTGGGTTTGACGGTGCAAAACCAGACAAACTGTACGCAATATTACTATGTAATTGGTGATGAGATGTGTATGTGTGGTGGTATGTATGCCAGTAACCTAATCGCAATACCTCCCGGTGGTACCCATGTTTACAGCAATAGCACCACGATAGGCGGTTCTTTTCCGACAACCGTTCCTAAAGGAATTTTTGCCGCGAAAATTCCTAATGGCCCGCTGGCATGTGCTCCCTCCGGAGGTTCCGTAGGCCAGGCCCCATGCGGTTTGACTACGCTTTATGGTTACCTGGCACTGACCGCAACCTGTGCGCCCTGTGCGAACACAAAAGCGACCTGGTACCCTGCATTTTCCTGCTCGGGTATGGCGCGCCTGATATTTACCTCCTAAAAGTCCTTAATTAACTACATTTCACCTTGCCGGTCTACCTCAGCATAAGCTGGGGTGCCGGTTTTTATACATAATGAGCTCCTTTTAAGAATTGAGTTATCGCCAATAGTTGTCGATTTTTTTGTGCGATTCCCCGGGAATTTTTTAAAAGTTGCCCGCAAATTAAAGCTGGTAAATATATCTTCCAGGACATTTTGGAGGGAACATTAATACATATATTCTGACATCGCTGGTATTGCTAAATCAATATTGCAGGAACAATTTTCTTTTCTGTTCATACAACGACTGCCCGCATTTCCGGGTGAGCAATAACCCATGCGCGCTTGCAAAAGACACAAAAATTATTTAAGATCGTCTTATTTGATATCGCACTTATGCCTCAGGCACTATCTTTTCCAGTCCGCTCGTAGCCGGAGCGTTCAATAATTGACCATTTATATCGAACCTGGATCCGTGGCAGGGGCAATCCCAGGAAAGTTCCGCATTGTTCCAGCGCACCTCACATTTTGCATGCGGGCAGGTGCTTTTCAATAAATGGATTTTACCATCCTTTTCCTTATACACAGCGTAAGCACTGCCCTCCATGCGCACCACCTTAGCATCGCCGGGCTGCACTTCATCCAGGGCATCAATATGTGTCATCGTAATTTTATCCATGACGATGTCATGGACTACCGTAGCATTTTCCTTCACAAAATTAGTGAAGCCGGCAGTGGGTTTAAACCGTGAAGGATTAAACAATTTTTCGTACTTACTGCCGCCGGACAAGATAAGGTCAGACAATACCGCTGCCGAGAGGCTGCCGAAAGTGATGCCATTACCACGGAAGCCCGTCGCGACAAAAATCCGGCTTTTACTTCCCGGTAGTTTGCCTATCGAAGGCATTCCGTCAGCGGGTTCGTAATACTGGCTTGACCAGCTATAGGCTACCGTATCTACCTCAAAATGCTCGCGGCAATAATTTTCCAGTTTTGAAAAGCAGGCGCCGGTATCTTCAGCATGACCGGTTTTGTGGTCTTCGCCGCCGGCGATGAGCATTTTTTTACCATTTATAAGATGCGTACGGAAGTAGTGGTAAGGCTCCTCCAGGTCGTAGCCGAAAGTGTCGGGGTACATACCGTCTTTAAGCGTGAAAGCAATAACATAGCTACGATAAGGTGCAGTAGTGAAGTGCAACAGGTTTACACCAGGTGGGGTATGCGTGGCATAGATCACTTGCCTGGCATTAATGGTGCCCATAGAAGTTTCCAGGCTTACCTGCC
>CAXYKQ010000191.1:0-2742 GCA_964277835.1 uncultured Edaphocola sp.
TCCTTATTTCTTACGGTTGTAATTGGCTGATCCATTTTTTAAAGTTTAATATGCCCGAACCGGACCCGCTTACAAAATTAATTAATTTTTATGGTCACTTTTTGGTGACTTTTTAATATATTTGCAGGCTAGTTTCCGGCGAGCTGACCGCATGTGTTGCTGCAGTGCACCCGGTGAACTGTCACAGGCCGTTTATGATGAAATATAAATTAATGCCTGCACCTATTGATTAATTCACCTGCTGAACATCGGCGCCGGTCAAAAGGATCGCTTTACAGGGTCGCTGCCGGCTATGTCACTGTAAACAGGCTGATCCGGCAATTTTCAGCGATATTGCAGGAGCCTGAAGCTACTTTTAGACAGGGATCGGGCACGCAGTTCAAAAAAATACCCTCTAAAATTTACCCTTATAAAAAAAGCGCCGGATTTTCCGGCGCTTTTCTCTGTTTTGTAATTACTTACCTTTTTATTTTCCATTTGCTCGGACCCTCATTGTTAAGGGTCTGTGCCATTGATTGTTTGCCTTCTTCCCAAACCACACCTGCAAAAGCGGCTGCCACCTCAGCCTCTTCTTTATTATCGGCGGCCAGGTATTCAGGCTTATAATATTTACCAATAAAATTTGTGTCATACTGGCCGGCAACAAAAGCCGGTTGACGAACCGCCCACTTTCCAAACTGGAGCGTGGTTTTAATGCCTTTGATCTTATATTCGTCTATAGCACGGCACAAGCGGTCAATAGCCTCGTTTCTGTCTTTGCCCCAGACTACCAGTTTCGCGATCATCGGGTCATAGAAGATCGGGATTTCCATTCCCTGTTCGTACCCGTCGTCAACGCGGACGCCATTACCTTGCGGCCGGACATAAATATCCAAAGTCCCGGTATCCGGAACAAAATTTTCCAGCGGATCTTCAGCACAAACGCGTAGCTCAATGGAGTGACCGTTTATTTTTAAATCCTCCTGGCTGAAAGACAATTTTTCACCGCGGGCTACTCTTATCTGTTCCTTGACCAGGTCGATCCCGGTGATGTATTCCGTAACACAGTGTTCCACCTGTAAACGGGTATTCATTTCCAGGAAATAGAAATTGAGGTCATCATCTACCAGGAACTCTACCGTACCGGCACCATGATAATTACAGGAGCGGGCAACGTTTACGGCACTTTCTCCCATAGCTTTCCTGATATCCTGCGTCAGGCAGGAAGAAGGTGCTTCCTCTACCAGTTTCTGGTGGCGACGCTGTATGGAACATTCGCGTTCGAAGAGGTACACATAATTGCCGTGCTGATCGCCCAGGATCTGGATCTCCACGTGTTTCGGTGATCCCACATATTTTTCAATAAAAACATCATCATTACTAAAGGCGCTTAACGCTTCACTTTTCGCCATGCGCATCTGCTCTTCCAGCTCGTCCGCATTATTGACTACGCGCATACCTTTACCGCCGCCGCCGGCACTGGCTTTGATCAGGATCGGGTAGCCTACACGTTCTGCCACCTCTTTTGCTTCGGCGGCATCAACCAGTGGTTTGTCTGTTCCCGGCACCATAGGTACATCAAACTTTAAAGCTGCCTGCTTGGCCGCTATTTTGCTCCCCATAGTTTCTATAGAGAAGGCACTGGGACCGATAAATGTAATACCTGCTTCGGCTACAGTCCTGGAAAAATCCGCGTTTTCGCTCAGGAAGCCGTAGCCCGGGTGTATACCATCCACGCCAAGCCTCCTGGCCACCTCGATGATCTTGTCCGCACGCAAATAAGATTGAGCGGATGGGGCAGGGCCGATACAAACAGCTTCATCGGCATATTGGACGAAGGGCATCGTACGGTCTGCTTCAGAATAAACCGCTACCGTCTTAATGCCCATCTCTTTGGCAGAACGCATAACGCGCAGGGCTATTTCGCCACGATTGGCAACTAATATTTTTTGCATTATTTCTGTTTAATTAAAATTTGGTGTTCAAAAGTAAGAAAAAGATCAGTTGCGCGGGTCGGAAAATTACCTGCGCACTGCACCTGTTTTTGTTCCATTGCAGCATAATATAGTCCCGAAGCCAGGATTGACCTGGTTTTGTTGTCGCTGATAGCTTCCGGTATTTGTCCTCGATTTTATTGTCCCGCTGCAAGGCATGAACTAAATCAAAGTTTGGAAAAACAAATTGCAAGCTGTACCTTTGCAGCCAAATTTAACATATTCAGGTTTTATATAAATAATATATGTCAGGGCAATTAAAAGAAGTAAGATTACGTATCCAGTCGGTAACCTCTACTCAACAGATCACTAAAGCTATGAAAATGGTGAGTGCTGCAAAACTGCGCCGTGCACAGGATGCTATTTTACAAATGCGTCCGTACACACAGAAAATGCAGGAAATGCTGAGCAATATCGTTAGCAGCCTTAGCGATGATATGACTTTATCTTTAGCAGAGGAGCGTCCTGTAGAAAAAGTGCTGATCATCCCGATTACTTCGGACAGGGGTACTTGTGGTGCTTATAATACCAACGTGATCAAAACGGCCAAGCAGTTGATCGCGGATAAATATGCCAATAAAACGGTAACGATGTTACCTATAGGTAAAAAAGGCTTTGAGTATTTTCAAAAATATGGGTATAACCTGGTTTCTGACTACTGGACTATGTTTGCCGATTTAAGCTTTGATAATGTAAAACGTGCCGCCATTTATGCACAGGAAGCGTTCCTGAATGGGGAAAGATCGGAAGAGCACACGTCTGAACTCCA
>CAXYKQ010000192.1:0-3551 GCA_964277835.1 uncultured Edaphocola sp.
TGGAGTTCAGACGTGTGCTCTTCCGATCTTGGTATTCAAATTCCTCCCGGTTGCTTTTAGCTTCAGCTTAGACTCAAAATAAGGATTTCCCATTTTTGCTTTTGCCATCCCTTCCGGCAAATAAAAATACAATACATGCTCCCATATCGCAAAAAATTCGTTTTTATGGTCTATAGACTGCAGCGCTTCCACCAGAACTGCATCCGGCTTTCGTTCCAGGAAAGTAATAAAAACCCTGTTGGCGGCACATTCAACGCCATAAGGACAATGATCCAGGGCTTTTTGTAAGGCGTCCTTAGTCATTACAAAAACTTCGATATCCAAATTAAACTCCGTGGCGATCAGCTCTTTTATTTGCCGCATTACCGCCGGTACGCCCGACTTGCTTTTCAGCACAAGATTGCCACTTTGTATATAAGTTTGCACCGCTTCAAAACCCGCTGACTGTAAGGCCGCTTTCAAGTCCTGCATTTTAATAATGTGCTTGCCGGAAACATTTACCGCGCGTAAAAAAACTATGTATTGTTGCATACCTAAACTTATTGATGGGCAAAATCCTTCCTTATCCGCGACAGGGAAGTATCGGTAATTCCCAGGAAAGAGGCTATATACTTTAAAGGTGCGGACTGCAATACCTCGGGATGACTTTCCAGCAATTGCTGGTAACGCCTGAAAGCAGGTAAGGTAATCATTTCTGTAGCCCTGATTTTACTCCGGTACAATTCGTAAGCCATCCAGCTGCGTCCCCATTCCCGCAATGCGGGGATGCGGTGGAACAATTCCTGGAACTGATCAAAACTTATTTTCCATAAAACACAATCGGTAAGACACTGGATATAATCTTCTGTAGGTACTCTTTGAAAAAATGAAGCCACCTCGATGACTACGTCCCCTACCCCGGAAAAACCCGTCGTAATATCTCTTTCTTCATAATCAAAAAGATAACTACGTACCAGGCCGGACTCCACGATATAATAATCATGAGACACCTGCCCCTTTGCCAATAGCATCGTGCCTTTATCTACAGTCATTCTGCTGTGCGCCCGGATAATCTCCTCAAGATCTACGGCAGTAAAATCGGGATGCTGATAGGCGCATTTCAGGATATGGTCCATTTATCTTGTTTTTTTAGAAAGGGAAATTACTAAATATGCAGGAATTAAAAATTCTTTACCCTTTAAAATATAAATCCATATAGATTTAAATCAGGTTTCACAAATTTGAGCTTAAATTTGAAGTACATCCAAACACCTTCCTAAATGATCATTGCTTATGGAATACAGCAGCTTATTTGCCGCACAAAAACGCTTTTTTGCCAGTCAGCAAACAAAGGATCCGGAGTTTCGGAAAGCCCGGCTCCTCGAGCTTAAAAAGTTGCTGCTTGATAATGAATCCCTGCTGAACGAGGCCATAGCGAAAGATTTTGGCAAATCGGATTTTGAAACCTATATCACAGAACTTTCCGGCATCATTCACGACATAGATTACTATGTAAAAAATATGCACACGCTTTGTCGCCCAAAAAAGGTAAGCACTAATTGGCTTAACCTCCCGGGGAAGAGCCGCATCTATACCGAACCCCTGGGAAATACCCTGGTAATAGGCGCCTGGAACTACCCTTACCAGCTGTCGCTCTGCCCTATGGTAGCAGCCATGGCGGCCGGCAACTGCTGCATCGTAAAGCCCAGCGAGCTGCCCGTACATACCATGCAGCTAATGGCGCAACTGATCAATACTCATTTTGACCCGGCCTATATTCACGTGGTTGCAGGCGGAGTGGAGGAAACTACGGCGCTGTTGCAATGCCCTTTTGATAAAATATTCTTTACCGGCAGCACTAAGGTCGGTCGCATCGTATACGAGGCCGCAGCCAAACACTTATGCCCGGTAACGCTGGAACTCGGCGGGAAGTCTCCGGCCATAGTCACCGCTGATGCAAATCTCGAAGTGGCCGCTAAAAGGATCACCTGGGGTAAGTTTCTCAACGCCGGGCAAACCTGTGTCGCCCCGGATTACATCCTGGTAGCTGAAGAGGTACGCCAGGAATTGACCGACAGGATAAAAGCATGGATTATTAAAAACAACTATGAGCCGGGCGCTGCCCACTATACTCAGATCATCAATGAAAGGAACTTTGACCGCCTGCTCGGCCTTATTGATCCGGATAAGGTGATTCTCGGGGGCCATTCCGACCGGGAAAAAAGATACATCGCCCCCACATTGCTCAACGAGGTCACCGAACAAGATGCGATCATGCAGGAAGAAATTTTCGGCCCGCTACTGCCTATCCTCTCCTTTACCGATTACCGGCAGGCATTGGAGCAGGTAGCGGCAGGGGCTAAACCGCTATCGGCCTATCTTTTCTCTACTAATAAAAAGGAGCAAGACCTTTTCCTGGAGCGCATTTCCTTTGGCGGGGGTTGTATTAATGACGTGATCATCCACCTTACCAATGACCGTCTTCCCTTTGGTGGCGTAGGGCAGTCAGGGATGGGGAGCTATCATGGCCTATATGGTTTTGATACCTTTTCCCACAAAAAATCTGTGCTACAGAAAGCAAATTGGGGAGAGCCGGATATCAAATTCCCACCGTACACAGCGGCAAAAAGGAAATGGATCCGTAAGCTTCGCTAAGCGGACTGCCTTTTTGCATTTCGGGCGTAATGTTAGGGAAGCAATGAAAAAGCAGTAAATTGCGCCTTAAAATATTTTATACTTTGAAAAGCATATTGATATATTTACTGCTCGCAATTTCACTGCTTACCGGACTTGGCGCGTGCCACGAGGCTTCAGAAGAAAAAAAAGCAGATGTCTCGGGTACCAAAATTACCTTGAGCGTAAACTCTTTCTATAAAGATTTTGCCGCCCTGGACACCGCGCATTTCGGTGAAGCATTGGGTACTTTAAAAAACAAGTACCCCGGTTTTACAGATTTTTTCCTGGATACCCTGTTGCCTTTCGACAAAGTAAATGGCGCCTATAATGACCCGCGCGCAACTGCCGCTATTAAAAATATTTTTGCCTACAAAGATTATACTCATCTTACGGACACCGTATTGAAAGTATTCCCCGACACTAAAAAATATGATGAGTCCATCGCTGATATGCTCCGGCATACCCGCTATTACTTTCCCAAATGGCACCTCCCCACAGAGCTCAGCTACTTTGTTTCCTGCCTGAACCGCTGGACCGCCTTTACCAATGAGCAGGTTTTGGGGATCGGACTCGACATGTTTCTAGGCCCGGATTTCCGGCCTTACGAAGCCCTGGGTATGCCACAATACTCACTGATCAACCATACCCCGGAAAATATTCCCTTGTGGGCGGCCCGCGCCGTATACCAGGACAATGCCGGCAATAGTCCCTACCGCAAAGACCTGCTGGAGCTTATGATCGCAAACGGCAAAGAAATATTGTTCCTGAGGAAAGTACTGCCTGATTTTAAGTTCAACCTGATCATGGGCTATACCCCGGACCAGTTGAAATGGTGTGAGACCAACGAGGCGATGATCTTTAATCTGTTCTTACAGCAAAACCTGCTTTTTAATAAA
>CAXYKQ010000193.1:0-5354 GCA_964277835.1 uncultured Edaphocola sp.
ATCCCGTTGTTTTCCTGCTTACTCCCCAGGAATTGGTGGTTACCGATGAGGTTGGGTGCTGTAATACTGGAAATACGGATGAAAGGCAGCATTACCACCTTGACATCTACCCCGAATGCGCAACAAGTACGAATCACTTTAGGAGGCGGTTTTTTAAAGTCGATGTGCTGCGGCAGCGCGATAGCGCGGAGCTGTGCCTGTAATAAAATGAGGAGGAATACGGTAATTCTTTTCATAGACCATCAATTGCGGGCATAAAGGTAAGAAAGTGGTAACAATAAATTAATGTTGATGAGTCATGTAGGATCACAGCAGGCATTAAAGCGCGGAAGCAAGCATAACGCGTGACATTTTATTTATGCCCGGGTCCCACATTTCTTAACCTAGGTTAATTTCAGTTCCGGTTTTGAGAGATACATTTGCAGGGTAATTAGGGAGCAGGGAGTTGACTCCTGTTTTTAATCAACCAATATTTTTTAATTTAAAATAGACAATAAAATGAAAAAAGGCTTACTGGCAGGTTTACTTTTAGCAGCAACTACCGTATTTGCAGCTACCGGACTATGGAAAAACGATAAAGCGCACTCCCAGTTAGGGTTTACCGTGACGCACCTGGGTATCAGTGATGTTTCTGGAACGATTAATGATTTTGACGTGACCGTCTCTTCAGGTAAAGAAGATTTCAGCGATGCCGTAGTTACTTTAGACGCTAAAGTAGCTTCAATTGATACGCGTATCGAAGCAAGAGACAATCACCTGAAAAGCCCGGATTTCTTTGATGCAGAAAAATATCGCAATATCACTTTCAAAAGTTCTTCGGTAAAAAAAGTGAGTAAAGATAAATACAAATTGACCGGCGACCTGACGATGCACGGTGTCACCAAGCAGGTAACTTTAGACTGGACGTTCAGGGGCACTACTGTTAACCCGATGTCTAAGGCCAGCACCAGTGGTTTCCAATTAACCGGAGATATCAAGCGTTCCGATTTCCAGATTGGCGCTAAGTTCCCTGATGCAATGGTAAGCGATGTCGTGCGTATTAAAGCGGACGGGGAATTCACAAAATAGATTTTTGTTTTTGATGTGTTATATAGGCAAGTGCCGGGGAATCAACCCGGCACTTTTTTGTGAAATAAGATAAATGGGGATCACTTAAATTTGCAGCTTTAACATCCATTATGTACTCCATTGCCTTCCATCCCCAATACATACACCCGGTGCCCGAAGGTCACCGCTTCCCGATGTTAAAGTATGATTTACTGCCGCGGCAGCTGGTCCATCGGGGGATCGTACAAGAGACACAATTTTTTGAACCCGGTAGGGTGGCATTGGAGCATGTATATAAAGTTCATGATCCAATGTATGTAGATCGGTTTGTACAGCTGGCTTTGACGCCACAGGAAGGGCGCAGAATAGGATTTATCCAGGACCCGGCAATTGTAGCCCGGGAATTACTATTGGTGCAAGGTACTATCGACGGCGCGCTGAATGCTTTGTCTGATGGCATCGCCTTTAACATTGCCGGTGGCACCCATCATGCCTGCATTGCCCATGGAGAAGGTTTTTGCATGCTCAACGACCAGGCAATCGCTGCCCGTTACTTACTGGATCATACCGCAGTAAAAAAGGTACTGATCATCGACCTTGACGTACACCAGGGAAATGGTACGGCAGATATTTTTGAAGACAGCCCCGATGTGTTCACCTTTTCCATGCATGGTGCGGATAATTACCCCTTTCGTAAAGGTCGCTCCCACCTGGATGTGCCGCTGGACACAGCTACTACGGATGAAACGTATTTGTCTTTGCTCCGGGATAGTTTGGAGAGAGTCAGGGAGCAGTTCCGGCCGGATTTTATATTTTACCAGGCGGGCGTAGATATCCTGGCAACCGATAAAATGGGTAAATTGAAATGCTCCCTTGACGCTTGTATGCAGCGGGACCGTATGGTTATGAATTTCGCGCGTTCCCTTAATGTAAGCCTGCAATGCAGCATGGGTGGCGGCTATTCGCCCGAAATCACGACTATCCTGGAGGCGCATACGAATACTTACTTGGTTGCTAACGAGGTATATGGTTAAGCTTATTTTTTAACGGCTCCGTGCCGTGATTATCCCTTAAATTTGCGATTGAAATAAAGAGATAGCTCATGAAAAAAGTGATGGCCGCTTTGATGATTTGCGGATTGTTTGCTGCTTGTGATCAGCAGGGAGATACTACCGGTAAAGATGCCCGGGCCGCTGAAGCAAAAAATCCAATCGTTGGTAATACCAGTACGGATGCGGCAAAATACCAGGAAGAACTGCGCGCTTTTTATGAAAACCCGGAAACGACACCTTTGTCGGTCGAAGATCAGAAAAATTTCAAGGGCATCACTTTTTTCCCTATGACGGAAAAATATGTGGTTACCGCACAATACACTCCTATTGAAAACGGTAAGGTCATCGACTTTCCTACTTCTGCTAAAAAAATAAAACAATATAGGGAGTTGGGTACTGCAGCCTTTACGATAGATAATCAGCCGCAGGTGCTTACCCTGTACGTGCCCGCAGAAGCGATCTCCGGTTCGGAAGACCTGGTGTTTGTGCCATTCCGTGATGCGACCAGTGGTATGACAAGTTATGGCGCAGGACGCTACCTCGAACTCTCCAGGCAAGACCTGGATAAAGCACCCCTGACACTGGATTTTAACCGGGCTTACAATCCTTATTGTGCCTATAGCGGGGACTATAACTGCCCGATACCCCCGGATAATAATACATTAAGTGTAAAGATAGAGGCTGGCGTAAGCTATAATAACCTGCCTTAAACATTTTCAGCATTCACTTGCTGGTATACCAGGTCTTTGTAAGGAATACCCTTTGTTTTGCTTTCCAGCCATCGGGGTACGTTGAAGAAATTGAAAACCTGCTGCTGTACCGGGTCATCTTTAGAGGCCAGCAATGTATCCAGTAATGTCTGCAGAATTTCCTTTTTATCTTTTTTGCGTTTGCAGTGAAAGGCTTTGGCGATAGCTTGAATCGTGCTTTTCTCGAAGGGCAGTGGCATTTTATTCCGGTAAAAATAGGAGTAAGAGCTTTTGTACTGCACTTCGAAAAGGTAAGGAGCGCCTTTCTCGTAACAAATGAGTAAAAGGAAAAGATAGGCAAAACTGTATTGCTCCTCCCTGGTTTTATCATTGAAAAGCAGCAGGCTTTGCTTGATATAATAAAAGGCATCTTCAAATTGGTCCAGGGCGAAGTTGGCTACGCCTACAGAAAGGTACAGGGTTCGTGCCAGCTCAACATTTATATAACGGCTCCAGCGGGCTAAGTTATTTTTGATATAAGCCAATACCCCGGCAACTTTTTCATATTCACCGTTGCGGTTATACAACCTGTTTAAGGCCAGGTATTTGATCGTTTCCAGGTAGGCATAATTGGACTCATTGTTTACTTCCTGGTTCACCGGGTGGTTCATCACTTTCTCGATACTGCCTGTGTCCTTCGCCAGTACTGCACTGTAGTAAAAGATATACAATACCTCAATATAATTATCCTGGTCATACATGACATGGGGCACATTGGCCTGCCAGGCACTTACATTCCGGTAGGCAAAAGCATAAGCGCTGCTATCGTTCAATACATACAGGAGGGTAGCTTTTGTCATCAGGTAATAGTGCCGGATCAGGAATGAATTAGTGCAGGGTTCCTCCTGCATAACCGGATCTTTGAGGATCGCTTCCGCTCTTTTTTGTTCCTCAGGCCCCAGGTTGAAATGCGCTTTTCGCCGGATGAGCAGTGCGCTGAAATGCAGCTCCTGCAGTTTGATGAGAAGAGTGAATTCAGAACTGTAAATGACATTGTTGTTGTACTCATCCTGCAGCTCGGGGTTCTTGATTTTCGGGTTATGATAAAGCTGTAATTTCCGGTATTCTTCCTTAAGCTGGAAAATAAGACCGAACAGCTCGAGTTCCCGGGCTGTAACAATAGCTTTTTGCCATATTTTCAAAGCTTGTTTGTAAAGTCCTTTTTTCCGGAATACGCGGATCAGTTGCAGTTGCGCGGAGATCTCAGCATCCCGTTCCTGCAATTGGTTTTGCTGCAGCAGGGCTTTACACAATTGCTCGTATAAATAGTTCTTCGTATAAGAAATATTGGCCGGTTTGAGGCGAGGACCTAATTGCCGGAGCAAGGCGGCCTCGTCATATTTTTCCTGCCTATTGATACCGTCAAATAGGGCCAGGTAGAGCGGTAATTCCTTCTCTTTATCATACAAAGCATAGTCGCGACGGAAAAAGCGTTTTTCCTGCGTATTCATGCTTTGGATCAACTGCCAGATATTATTTGAAGTCATAACGATGCTTACCTACCCAAAAAAAAGATGCAGAGGTGTTAATTATATGTTGAAATTACATCATTTAAATGAAAATAGGTCTCCTTATGCACCCAAAAAAACGAAATTATTGTACAAAATTGAGCTCGTAGGCCAAATACCTTTGTATCAAATTGTTTTAATGATTAAATTTTTGATTATGAAAAAAATTTTACCATTTTTTTTATTCCTCTTCAGTGCGGGCATAAATTACTGCCGGGCGCAGGTGCAGCAGTCGGCTACGGTAAATGCTGCCGGCGGATCGGCTCAGCTTGGCGGTAATACTTATGAATGGTCTGTAGGAGAGATGGTGCTGGTAAACACGGTGACGACATCAAATCTGGTAGTGACGCAAGGGCTTCTACAGCCCATACTCAACACTACCGATATCAAACATCCCGAACTGACAGCAGACCAATTAAAGGTATATCCCAACCCGACCAGGGATATTGTATTCATTCAACCCGGTTTAGCACCCAATACGCGCCTGACCTTGCTGGTGTTTGATATTTCCGGAAGAGCTTTCTTCCGCAAGACGCTGGTGCTTAAAACCGGTAACGAAGTGCAGGCCCTGGACCTGGGCACTTATGCAGCAGGTAACTATTTACTGGATATCGTTGCCGATGCAGGCGGCTCCACTTCCAGGAACACTTTTAAAATTCAAAAACTCAACTAATTAAATTGTATAAAGATGAAAAAAGTTTTATTAACAATAGCCTCTTTCTTAGTACTGGGAACGGCAAGCTTTGCCCAGTCCTTTAACTACCAGGGTGTGGCCAGGAATGCCAGTGGGGCTCCACTGAATACCCAATCGCTTGGTATACGCATTACCTTGTTAGACGGTTCCGCTACTGGTCCTGAGCTCTACCGGGAAACACATGCTGTAACGACGAATGCTTACGGTCTGTATAATCTTGCCATCGGTGCCGGCACCCCGGTCTCCGGAGATTTTACCAGCATCAACTGGGGTGCAGCAGACCGCTATATTAAAGTGGAAATGG
>CAXYKQ010000194.1:0-3447 GCA_964277835.1 uncultured Edaphocola sp.
CAGATAAATAACTCGCCTTCCCTTTTGATCAATTGGGCTCTTATGCCATCCCACTTGTATTCTGCCTGCCAATCGGCAACATCGCCCAATTCCGGCAACTCTTTATCTAAAGCATAGGCCAGGCAAAAAGGATAAGGACGGGAACGGTGGCTTTCAACATATTCCCCGCGGACAAGCGCATCAAAAGTAACCCCTTCTAGCTGCCAGTCGCCCATTAAAGTATGCGCCACTACATTTGCTTCCAACTGGCAATAAGCCGCAATGGCATTAATAAGCCCTTTAGCGGCAATACCTACCCTGAAACTGCCGCCCAATAGCTTATTGAATATAAACCGTTCGGTATGCGGCAGGTTTTGCCAGGCATCCAGGACAAATTGCTTTTTCTCTTCCTCCGTTTTGCTATCCAGGGCGTTAATTTGCTGCATCCATAGATCCAGGGACTGATCGTTATAGGTCAATGGCTCGGGAAGCATTAGTGAGATTGTCTCTCCCAGGTCACCCACAGAGGAGTAAGATTCGCGGAACAACCACTCCGGTATACCACTTATTTCCATCGCCCATTGCTTCATCAGCGCTGTACCCACCTTACGGCGCGGGCGCTTCCCGGTAAACAGGGCCAGGAACCATAGTTTATCTTTATCACTTGCGGTATCGAGGAAGTGGATAATGGCTTCCTGTTTCAGGCCCGTTTTATTGGTACTGTCCAATGCGCTGATCAATGTGGCAAATTCCTTCATTCGCTGTTAAATTAATGTTCTGTTGCCGGTGTGCCCGGTGTTTCTTCTTCTCCGAACTTGGTGGTTACCGCTGCAGCGCGTATGCCGATCTGATTGAGGTATTTTTCAAAAACAGCAGTTTGCCCGTGCGTTACGTAAACCTGCTCTGCGCCGGTACCTTTGATGACATCCAGGAGGCCCTGCCAGTCCGCATGATCGCTGATCGCAAAGCCTGCATCGGCAGCGCGCCAGCGCCGGGCGCCACGCACCTGCATCCAGCCGGAGCAGATCGCCTCGGCCCTGTTGGGTATTTTTCGCAACACATTGCTGTCCACAAGTGCGGGCGGAACGATGACAATATCGTCAGCGACGGGCTTCTCTTGCTCTATGTCCAGCACCTCATATCCGGGCAGTTTGACCCCCGCTATTGCGTAAGCCTGGTTCAGTTTCGCGATAGAATAGTGCACTTTCAAAGTCCCTAGACCTTCGAGTGCGCGCATGATGCGCTGTGCCTTTCCTAACGCATAACCTACAAATACAGAAATTTTTCCCTTCTCCCGGTTTTGCATTACCCAGTTACGCATTTGCTCCTGCTGCTGTGCTACCGGCACCCAATTGTAAATAGGGAGCGCGAAAGTACTTTCCGTGACAAATTCATGGCAGCGCACAATCTCAATAGGTGTGCTCAAACCATCATCCTGCACTTTGTAATCACCGGAAGCTACGGCTACCCGTCCTTTATACTCCATACGTACCTGTGCAGAGCCGATAATATGTCCTGCAGGGTGTAGTGATACTTTAACGCCATTGATATCAATAGCCACGCCATAAGCAATGCCCTGAACATTAATTTCTTCGCCCAGCCTTACCTTCAATATAGGCACTGAAAGTTCATGACAGAGATAATGTTGCATGCCCCAGCGGGAGTGATCGCTGTGACCATGAGTGATGACAGCCCTTTTCACCGGTAGCCAGGGATCGATATAAAAATCGCCCGGCACACAATAAATACCTTCCGGACGAAACTGTAACAATGAACTGTGTGATAGATCTGGTGGTTGTCGTAGCATGCTTTTTTGCTGTTGTTAAATACAAGGTAAGTATATTTTAAAGCAATCCCGACAATAGCCTTGCTAAAAATGCGCCAAAAATTAATTCACAAGCTCTGTTTTTACTAACCGGCTTTTACCGGGCGAAATAGCCCCATTCTCCAACCAAAACAACCGTCAAGCAATATCCCTCGAATTATAAAGTTTACTGTGGAAGGCAAAAGAAGTTCGGCCTTCAATTGCTCAATATGAGGAAAGTACCCAATTCTGATTGGTAAAACAGCGTATAGGGGGCATAGGCTTTACTGGAATACATTTTGTTACGTTTTTATCGAATTAAACTTCATTTTTAAATTAAAATTTATGAGAGCAATATGGACAGGTGCCATCGGCTTCGGGTTAGTGAATATCCCCGTTAAGGTTTATACCGCTACAGAAACCGGCTCCATTGACCTGGATATGCTGGATAGCCGTGACCACGCCAATATACAGTTTAAGAGAGTAAATGCAAACACAGGTAAAGAGGTAGCCTGGGAAGATATCGTAAAGGGATACCTTAAAGAGGATCAATATATCATCCTTGAAGAGGAAGACTTTGAAGCTGCACTTCCGGAAAAATCCAAAATACTCTCCATTGACAGTTTTGTTCCCCAGGAGGAAATTGAAAGCATTTACTTTGAGAATCCTTATTTTCTGGAGCCGCAAAAAGGAGGTGAAGCCGCTTACAGTCTTTTGTTGCGCTCCCTGATGCAAACCGGGATGGTGGCAGTAGGCACATTTGTATTACGCCAGACGGAAGCACTATGTATTGTAAGCGTATATGATGACAATATACTCCTGTTACACCGGCTGCGTTTCCAGGAGGACATCAGGGATTACAAGGAACTCAAAATACCTCCTCATAAAGCGCCAAAACCTGCGGAGTTAAAAATGGCGAAGACCCTGATTAAAGAGTATAGTGCCTCCTTTGATCCTTCACTATATAAAAACAATTATCAAAAGGCGCTGATGCGGATCATCAACCAGAAATCCAAAGGCAAAAAAATCAGCAGGAAACCGGTTAAGGTGGAGAGCAGCAAGGTGACCGATCTTATGGCGCAATTGAAAGCCAGCCTGGACAAACCCAAAACAACAGGCAAGCGTACCGCAAAAACTACGACTACCGCTAAGCCGAAAAAACGCGCCAAAGCCTGATGGTTGCGCTACTACTCCTATTAGGGTGAACGCCTCATTCTTCGTACTACAATGAAATAAAGAAATAATGTGGTTTCATTGTAAATACGATAACCATATTTTTAATTATTTAAATTTGATCTGTTATGAGAATTGTTTTATGGTTTGTAGCTTTAGCCTGTATTATTATTTGGGTATTGGGACTTGCCGGTATAGGTATAGCCGTTGCTTTAGGCAATATGATGCATTTTCTGATCTTACTGGCCATTGTATTGATCGTGATTAATGTCCTTACCGGAAGGCGCGCTAACGAATAAAAATGACACCCGCTATATATTAAAAAATTCCCTGGTAGTTTCTATACTCAGGGAATTTTTCATCTTAATAGCTACGTCCGGGAATTCTTAAACGCAGCAAACTGAATTTAGTATGCAGATAAGGTCGGTGTTTTCGGTAAATTGATCTTAAAGGATCATAAATATAGTACTGCCCGGCATACACCGCATAAC
>CAXYKQ010000195.1:0-4432 GCA_964277835.1 uncultured Edaphocola sp.
TTCTCACTTCTCACCTCTTACTGCTCACTTCTTACTTCTTACATCTTACTACTCACTTCTTACATCCCACTGCTCACTTCTTACTTTCTCACTTCTCACCTCTTACTGCTCACTTCTTACTTCTTACATCTTACTGCTCACTTCCCACTTCTCACTGCTCACTCCTCACTTCACAATAACAACGGCCATTAATTGTTTTAGTTGTTCTTTTAACAATATATTAGTTCTTGCAAGTTGTTCTTGTTTTGCAGGTTCTTTGCATAGTTTCAATTCTTCAAGGTTTTCCGCAATGTATTTTAGCAACAATTTTAATTTGAAATACGAAAAGGAGCTTTTGACATCCTCCAAGTAGTTGGCTTCCGTATCAGGAGTTTCAATATTATACTTTAACTGCCAGTTTTCACTAAGATCAAACTGCATCTGGATCAGGTCGATTACTTTCTCTTTGATCGACTTCATCGCATAATTGGTGAAAAAGCTCAAAGGCGGGAATGCTTTATTGTCCTGCCAGTATTTATAATAGATCATCGCGATGTCGTGAGCCATGGGTTCCTCAAAAATGCTGATGTCTATTTCTTCAAAAAAGTAAGCCGCAACCGTTTTGCCGGCTTCATACATCTTGTCTCCGTGCTCGATCAGCATTTTGATGAGCTGCCATTCTTCCTTATGCTCCTTTTTGTAAAGATTTAAGGAAGCTGATTCCGGCATACTGACTATTTGCCCATATTCGTCCAGGATCGGTTCCTCGAAGACCGGGGGCGTGTGTACAGGAGCTTGATCTTCTTTTGCCGGCTTTTTGAGTCGCTCCCGGATGAAGTTATTGACGATGCCCACAAATGCTTCTTCGTCAATATTGAGTTTGGCAGAAGCCTCCTTAATGTAGTGCAGGTGCAAGCCCAGGTTTTTGCTTTTGTCAATTTTAGCTACGGTAGCGGCGATCTCGTTGGCAACAGCCGATTTTTTGAACGGATCATTTTGCGCTTCTTTTAAGCCCTGTTCCATCATAAAATCGATAATGTCTACTTTATTGCCGGCCACGTAAGTTTCAAAGGCATCGCTGCCATTCTTTTGTACAAAGCTATCGGGGTCTTCTCCTTCCGGTAATAAAACGAGCTTAACAATGAAATTTTCTTCGATTGCCATATCCAGCCCTCTCAAAGCTGCTTTGATACCTGCTGCATCCCCATCATAAAGGATCGTAAGATTTTTGGTCAGGTTGCCGATCTGCTTCAGCTGGCCGGTGGTGAGGGAGGTCCCGCTCGAGGACACGACATTTTCAATACCCGCCTGGTGCAGAGAGATCACGTCGGTATACCCCTCCACCAGGAAACATTCCTGCTTGTCATTGATCGCCTTCCGGGATTGGTAAAGGCCGTAAAGGACCCTGTTTTTTACGTAAAGTTCGTTTTCAGGGCTGTTGACATATTTGGGTGCTTTCTCCGTCTTTTTCAGGATCCTGGCGCCGAAGCCCAGTATTTTGCCGGTATTGCTGAAAATAGGAAAGATCACCCGGCCCCGGTAGCTGTCATATACCCGGTCGGGCCTTACCTTGATGAGGCCGGCTTTTTCCAGCAGATTTTTATCAAAACCTTTGGCCAACGCGGAGACCAAAAAGGCATCCCATTGTTCCAGGCTATACCCCAGCATAAATTTATCAATAGTAGCATTGCTAAATCCCCTTTCCCGGAAATAGCTCAGGCCTATATCTTGACCTTCATCGGTATGTAATAGGTTATTCTTAAAATATTGCGCCGCAAAATCATTGATGATCCGCAGGCTTTCTTCTACCTGCTGATGGGCCACATAGGCTTCCGAAGGAGCCGATTCTTCGAGTTCAATCTTATAAAAATCAGCCAGCCAGCGAATCGCTTCAACGAAAGAAAACTTCTCATGCTCTTCTAAGAAAGTAACGGAATCACCGCCTTTCCCGCAGCCGAAACATTTGAAAATGTTTTTAGCCGGGTTAACATTAAAAGAAGGGGTTTTTTCATTATGGAAAGGACAATTGCCGATGTAATTGGAACCGCGCTTTTTAAGCTGCATAAAGTGGCCGATTACTTCTACAATGTCCGTGTGCGTGAGTACTTTCTGTATGCTGTCGTTTGTGATCATCTGTTGCCTGCAAAGTTAAGGGAAGCAGTGCGTAATCTGTAGCTTTAAGATCCAGATCAGTAGAAGTAGCCTATCTGTTCCCGGGAAAACGGGAAACTTCGCTAAAAATCTTTGCCGCAGTGGAAGCAATGCCAGGTTTCTTTATCAAAAATTTTCGGGAATTTCTGATAAAGTGTTTTGCCGAAAAAGGTTTTCCGGCTGGCGTCCGTAATACTGGTATTCCGGCTGCCGCAGTAGATGCAAATTCTATTGCCGGGATCGAAGGCAGATTTGTCTTCGCTTCAAAACGCGTCCGTTTCCCGGGATTCACCTGCTTCCGTCTCCAGCCTTTTAATGAGTTCCCTCGCCCTCGCCTCATCCGGCTGTAGTACTTGCAGTTTGATGCCGCCGACTGCCATCGAAGGCAACATAGTACCGGAATTTTCATTCAAGAGCCGAGCGTGTATTCCCGATTCCTGTAACACCTGCAGCATGGTATTGGCAGAAAAATAATCAGAGTAAGTACCTACAGTTACTAAAGGATCCATGTGTACGTTTATTTATGCAGCCAAAGATACTAAGATGCGGCTATAAATATTGAAGCAGATCTATAGCAGTTTTGTTAAGATTTTTAATTGCTGCACCCATTTGCCAGCGACTTTTATCCCGGGGTTCTACCCAATTGGAAATACTCCTGATCTGGACAAATGGTATTTCAAGTGCGGCACAAACATAATGGAGCGCAGCGCCTTCCATACTTTCTGTAACAATAGTTTCGGGTTTTATGGCGAATCGGTCGCGGCATCCGGCATCTCCGGTATTATGGTTGATACTGATTCCCTCTGCATGCTGCAGTTGTTGTATAAAGGCAGCCAGATCGGGTGGGGGATTGCCGGGGAGGATTCCGGCGCTGGATTCTTCCAGGCCTATTTGCTGCAGCGTTAGAAAATCTCCGTTTTTCGCACTGACGCCCAGGTCGCCGACCCGTTCTGTAGTAACATACACGGCTGACCCTAAGGGAATTTTTGCAGAGGGGTAAGCCCCGGCAATACCCAACTGGAGGACACAGTCGAAGGTATTGCTGCTCAAAAGTCTTCCGAGGTTAAAGGCGGTGGCCATTAGACCGATGCCGCAAATTCCGACCCGGATGGTCAGGCTTTCGCCGGCAAACGATAGCTCCTGGTCACTAAGCCGGGTATATGTTTCCTGCAAATGAGCGATCAACGGGTCTATTTCCAATGTCGTGGCAGCTACGATCAATAGGCGCTTGTGCTTTCTTTCCATATTGCTTCTACAGGCAAAGGTACTATAAGCCGCATTAATAAGTAGCAGAGGCGTCCTTAACGATTATTTTTTCTTGCCAGTTAAAGCAGTATTTTTATAACTTAGCATCTTTATTTTGAATAAACAGATCATAAATTATCATGATGCAAACGAAATATCTTTTGGCTTTAAGCCTGAGCCTGGGTTTGAATATCGGTTCGGGTTCCGCGCAAACTGTGTTCACGGTAGGGAAGGAAGCGGTCAGTAAAGCCGAATTTCTGAGCTGGTATCAAAAAAATAACAGCCAGGATCTTAAATATGATAAGACTTCTTTAGAGAATTTTGCCAATCTCTATGCTTTATATAAGATGAAGGTGATGGAGGCCGATGCACTCCAGCTAGATACAGTACCGGAGATGCGTTCGGATATCGATATGTACCGGTCGCAACTCGCTAAAAACTACATTGCGGATAAATCTATCCTGGATAAACTGGTAAAAGAAGCCTATGAGCGGAAAAAACTGGAACGCAAAGTAGCTCATATCATGTTCAACGGATATGGCGATATTGCGGATAATGCTAACAGTAAAAAGCTGGACTCCCTGGCTACAGCCATCAACTCTGGTAAAATCACTTTCGAAGATGCGGCAAAACAATATTCTTCCGATAAAGGTACTGCGGTACACGGAGGGAGCCTGGGCTATATCAATGCGTTCCAGACGCCTTATGAATTTGAAAATGTGGCTTATGCTACCCCGGTAGGCACTTTATCCAAACCTTTCAAATCTCCTTACGGCTACCACCTGCTGAAAGTCATCGCAGAGCGCCCGTCTATAGGTACGCTTGAAGTGGCCCAGATCCTGTTGGCTACAGACGGTAAGGATAATGATGAATTGTTGCAGAAAATAGAATTGGCAAAAAAAATCAGGCAGCAGGCACAATCCGGTACTGCTTTTGAAAGCCTGGTAAAACAGTATTCAGACGACGAATACAGTAAAGACAAAGGAGGGATAATAGCGCCTGTCACTTCCGGCTCTACGGACGAACTGGTCGAGCAGGCGGTACTCGCCCTGAAAAA
>CAXYKQ010000196.1:0-6315 GCA_964277835.1 uncultured Edaphocola sp.
TTAAGTCCCGGATTTGCTCCCGTTAACTTTCAAATGAATCTGGGCGCTGGTGTGGAATATCCTTTAACCGACAAATTGGCGGCTTATGCCGGTATTTTCTTCAACAATGGGTTCCTGCCGGACATGACGAATCCTCAAAACTTTGAATTGTACGATAAAGGACAGGCGATCAACGTAAATAATGATTTCAGGGACGGAAATACCCGTTTTAATAATTTCGCACTGCGTATCGGCATTTTCTTCTAAAAAACATTCTTTTAATGCATAGTAAAGCCGGGCCTAAGGTGCCCGGCTTTACTGTTTTTACGATCTGTTAAATACCATTCCGCACAATGAATATTAACTATCTTTGCCAAAGATCAGGCAGCATCCCAGGATGCAGACCGCTTGGATAGCATAATTACAATAGCAAATGAATTTAAACGTTTTATACGAAAAAGCACTGGCTTTGGAATTCCTGGATGTGGAAGAAGGCATCTACCTCTTTGAACACGCACCCATGACAGAACTGGCCTATGTCGCCAATGAAATCCGTAAAAAACAGGTTCCTCACGGTAAAGTGACCTGGATCATTGACCGGAATATGAACACCACCAACGTGTGCACGGCCAACTGTAAATTCTGCAATTTTTACCGGATTCCCGGCCATGGCGATAGCTATACGACGAGCATAGAAACTTATAAAACAAAGATTGAAGAAACCTTCCGTTATGGCGGGGAGCAATTGCTCTTACAGGGTGGCCACCACCCGGAGCTGGGCCTGGATTATTATGTACAGCTGTTCAAACAACTGAAAGAGCTCTATCCCAATTTAAAATTACATGCACTCGGACCACCGGAAGTAGCGCACATTTGTAAGATATCGGGGGTGAGCCACCTGGAAGCGCTTACGGCTTTAAAAGAAGCGGGTATGGATAGTATGCCGGGCCCTGGAGCAGAAATCCTGGATGACCGCGTAAGACGCCTCATCTCCAAAGGAAAATGCGGCGCACAGGAATGGCTGGATATTATGGAAGTAGCCCACAAAGTAGGTCTTACTACCTCTGCAACGATGATGTTTGGTCATATAGAAACGATCCGGGAGCGGGTAGAACACCTGGTTAAGTTGAGAACTGTGCAGGCTAAAAAACCGGAAGGTGCGAAAGGTTTTGTCGCCTTCATCCCCTGGACATTCCAGGATGTGGATACCCTTTTGAAAAAAATAAGAAGAGCAAAAAACGATACCACAGCCGAGGAGTATATAAGAATGATCGCTTTAAGCCGTATCATGCTGCCTAATATCAAGAATATCCAGGCGAGCTGGCTTACTGTAGGTAAACGTGTGGGTCAATTATGCTTACACGCAGGTGCGAATGATTTCGGTTCTATCATGATCGAAGAAAATGTGGTAAGCGCTGCCGGCGCACCACATCGCTTTACCGCAAGCGGTATACAGGAGGCGATCCGCGAAGCTGGTTTTGAACCGCAGCTGCGTAACCAGCAGTATGAGTTCAGGGCTATGCCGCAAATGGAAGAACAAGTCATCAACTACTAGGATAATGCCTTTATTGTTCACAAAAAAGGAACCACATTATTCCATGATGATATGGCATATCAAAGAAACCGAGGCATTTTTTGCTTCGGTTCTTGGTTTTGAATCGGACAAGAAGCATCCCAAGCGCAGGTTGGAGCACCTTGCCGGAAGGTTCCTGCTCCGGCAACTGAAAGCTGATTTTCCTTTTGAACAGATGATCCTCAGCCCTGAGGGAAAGCCGGAACTTACAGACCGGAGCCTTCGCTTTTCCACATCCCATTCCTTCCCCTATGCCGCCGCTATTCTCAGCGAGCACAAATCTGTGGGGGTAGACATACAGGTGTACGTGGAAAAGATCAGGAACTTACAGCCCAAATTTTTGTCGGAAGAAGAGCAGGTCTTATTCCGCGACCAGATCAGCGGGATCACCCTGGCCTGGGCCGCCAAAGAGGCCCTTTTTAAGTATTACGGGCTGGGGGCCGTTGACTTCAAAGCAGATATACCGATACAGGAGGTACACTGGTACGAACGACATGCCAGGATCAATATGTCACTAAGCAAAACCCGGGAAGCTTGCAGCCTCAGCGGCTTCACCACCGATGATTTTGCCGTTGCCTGGCTATAGCCCGGTATTGTAAATAGTTTTTCCTACATTTGTAGTTGCAACATTTTATAAGCAATGAATATCAGAAGAAATACCCGAGAAAAACCGGAAGCACATACATCGGCCCTGAATGATGTATTGTTCATTCTTTTGTTTTTCTTCCTGATCATCGCCACGCTGGCCAACCCGAACGTGATCAAGCTGACCAATCCTACGGCTAATAATGATACTAAAGTGAAGCAAACAGTGGTGGTTTCCATTAACGCAGATCAAAAGTTTTTTGTCGGCCAAAACCCGGTCAGCCCGGATTCTTTGGTCGCCGCGATACAGACCAGGATTGCTTCCAGCCAGGATACTACGCCTACGATCGTGATTAATGCTGATAAAGATGCGATCGCCGATAATATTGTGGCCGTAATGCGTGCCGGCCAAAGTTTAAATGTTAAGACCGTGCTTGCGGTCAAGAAAGCGGAAGCTGCGGCTGTTGCTCCTCAATAACAATAAAAATTGTTTACTTAATTAAAAAATAGGCCGGTTTAATACTGGCCTATTCTGTTATTCTTGAACTGGATTTGGTCATTAAGTCTTCCTTGGTTATCGTACCCTTGCCGGTGTTAGCACCGGCAAGCCTGTTGAATACTACCTTTAGTGACAGGAATGCTGATCTTTTATTTCGCTTTACAGCAGCCATCCAGTTGCTCATACGCTTCGGCCCTGGCCTTTACCTCATCGGCATCAAAGCCGGCGGCCGCGATGGCCTTTTTTATTCGCTCCGGGTTCGTTTTACCCGGTGCATACGTAACGGTAATGGTATTAGCCTTAGGATCTATTTTAACTTTCCGGATACCCTTCTCCGTATCGCGGATCTTATCATTAATGTTCTGCCCGCAGCTGCTGCATTGCAGGCAATGATCGCAGGCAATGCTGGTCTTTACCGTTAAAGTTGCTTTTTTTTCCGCCGCATTTGCAGTAAAAAACAAAAGTCCCGCAAGGGTCAGGCTGAATATATATTTCATAAGTTCTTTTGCCCGAAGTTAAACAATTATTTATGGATAAAACACAAATCCGGGGCTGCATGGTGCCGCCCCGGATTGCTTCGTTATGTATTTATTGCTTAGCGTTAGCCACATTTAGAGCTGCCACAATCTTTACAGGTCAGGCAACCTTCCTGGTATTGCAGATGTGTACCGCCACAATTCGCACATTTGGCTTTATGAGCAACGACACCATCCGCAATATATTTTTTCAAGGCCCGGGCTACCCCGTTTTTCCAGGTATTGATGTTTTCTTCGAGCTGCAGCCCATTGATCAGGTCGACCACTTTTTCGATTGGCATACCATGGCGCAGGGTACCTGAAATGAGTTTGGCATAGTTCCAGTACTCAGGGTCAAACTTATGGGAAAGCCCTTCAATAGTGGTTTTGTAACCTCTCTGGTTTTGGAACCGGAAGTCATAACGACTGCTGCCGTCTTCCATGCGGTTCTTAATGATCAGGCCCTCATTTACAAATCTCGGCAACATAATTCCCTCATCGTCATCGGCCAGGCCGGTAAAGATCTCGTAAGGTTTTCCGTCAATCAGGCCGATAAAAGCGATCCACTTTTCGCGGTTATTCTGGAAACGGACAACATCCGCCTTCAATATTTCCGGGCGGGAAGTAGGGAAGATGCTGGCATCCACGCTCTCATCGGGATCAGGGTTTTCCGGTTGAGATTTTGTATTTTTTTCTTCTTTCTTTTTATCATCCGTAGCGATCAAAACGCCGCTGCGGCTACCATCCCGGTAGACGGTAACGCCTTTACAACCGCTTTTCCAGGCTTCCATATACAATTCCCCTACCAGTTCTTCCGTAACATCGTTCGGCATATTGATCGTTACGCTGATGCTATGGTCTACCCATTTCTGTATAGCTCCCTGCATGCGTACTTTAGCATGATAGTCTACATCATTGGAAGTTGCTTTATAATAAGGAGATTGTGCCACCAGGCTGTTCAGTTCTTCCTGGCTGTAATTCTTATTCGTATCATGACCGTTTACTTCCATCCATTTTTTAAAATTATGGTGGAACACAATATACTCTTCCCAGCTATCGCCTACTTCATCAACGAAATCCACGCGTACGTCTTTATCGTTTGGATTTACTTTACGGCGACGTTTATAGACCGGCAGGAAAACAGGCTCGATACCACTGGAAGTCTGCGACATCAAAGAAGTGGTGCCGGTGGGTGCAATCGTCAGTAAAGCTATATTGCGGCGACCGTATTCCAGCATTTCAAAATATAGTTGCGGATCAGCTTCTTTCAGGCGGTTAATGAAAGGGTTGTTTTTTTCTCTTTCGCTGTCAAAGATCGGGAAGGCGCCACGCTCTCTGGCAGTGTACACGGAAGAACGGTACGCTTCTAAAGCCACTACCTTATGAATTTCTGTAGCGAAAGCAATGCCCTCTTCGCTACCATAGCGGATCCCCAGAGCAGCCAGCATATCCCCTTCTGCAGTAATGCCGATCCCGGTACGGCGGCCTTCTTCCGCCTTGCGGGCAATGTTTGCCCAAAGATTACGCTCAATGGCTTTGACATCATCGCTTTCCGGGTCTTCATCGATCTTTCTTTGGATCGCTTCTACCTTTTCCAGTTCCAGGTCAATGATATCGTCCATCATTCGCTGGGCCGCATGTATGTGCTTTTTAAAAAGATCCCAGTTAAAGCTGGCTTCTTGGGTAAAAGGCTGGTCTACATAAGAGTAAAGGTTGATGGCCAGCAAACGGCAGGAATCGTACGCACACAAAGGGATTTCGCCACAGGGGTTGGTAGAGAGCGTCTGGTAGCCCAGATCGGCATAGCAATCCGGTACGGATTCTTTGATGATAGTGTCCCAGAACAAGATACCCGGTTCTGCAGAACGCCATGCATTATGAACGATCTTCTTCCATAATTCAGTAGCATTAATATCTTTAGTGAACAAGGGATCTATACTGTTGATAGGGTATTGCTGGCGATAAGTTTCACCGCTTTGTACCGCTTTCATAAAATCATCGGTGATGCGTACCGATACATTCGCACCCGTTACTTTACCCTGTTCCATTTTTGCATCTATAAATGCTTCTGCATCGGGGTGTTTTACCGATACCGATAGCATTAGAGCACCCCTGCGGCCATCCTGGGCTACTTCGCGGGTAGAGTTGGAATAACGCTCCATAAAAGGCACCAGGCCAGTTGAAGTCAGCGCCGAGTTTTTCACGGGGGAGCCTTTGGGACGGATGTGAGACAGGTCATGGCCGACGCCTCCACGGCGTTTCATTAATTGCACCTGTTCCTGGTCAATTTTCATGATACCGCCATAAGAGTCAGAAGCCCCGGGATTACCGATTACGAAACAATTGGAAAGGGAGGCGATCTGGTAAGGATTACCGATCCCGGTCATCGGGCTACCTTGCGGTATGATGTATTTGAAGTCCCGGATCAGGTCAAAAATTTCTTCTTCCGTCATCGGGTTCTCATAACGGGCTTCGATACGTGCAATTTCACCGGCAATGCGGCGGTGCATGTCCTCTGGGGATCGCTCATAAAGGTTGCCGTTAGAATCCTTTAATGCATATTTATTTAACCATACACGGGCAGCGAGGTCATCTCCTTTGAAATAAGCCAGACTAGCCTTAAAAGCTTCTTCCTGGGTAAAGGTAGCAGCTACTTTTTTAGTATTTTTTACTTCCATAAAAGAGTTGTTTAATAAAGTTTTCAGGAATACAAAGCTATAGAAAAAACACATTATTCGTGCAATAACTTAATATAGGTTATCCAAATAAATTTATAATAAACTGATTATCAATTATAAAATAAAAAAATATTTAAAATTTGTTTACACAAAAGAAAACGCCTATATTAATCTGAATGAGATGGTCCGGTACCTTAAACATTCATTTATTTAAAATTATCTGTAAGGCCCTGCGGGCCTAAGTCTTAAGCTTGTCTACAGATTTGCTATATGAATTTGTACCATAAATAAGGCTGCTCTGACACACAGAGCAACCTTACAACATTATAAATTACTTTCTTCTAGAAATCTACCTTTACGCCCAACATAACCGTTCGCATAGGTATATAAGCATTATGGAGCAATCCTCCCATAAAATCTGCATTCGGATTTAAACCTTTCCTGGCCGAGAAGAATAATAGATTTTCCCCTGCAACATAAATATTT
>CAXYKQ010000197.1:0-2665 GCA_964277835.1 uncultured Edaphocola sp.
CAGCTGGATCAGCGTACTGTCCGGCTTTACAAAGCCTTTATTCTTTTCCCCGATTGTCCTGCCCGGTACCAGGAACTTCCTGTTGAGGAGCATACTGGTCAGTACGATGCCGAAAATGAGGATAAAATGAAGGGCAGTTTCCAGTTGCAGGTTAATGGTCAGTAAACCTATCAGCGCGCCGGTAAAGCCGGCAATGCTCCAGGCCCCGTGAAAGGAGGCCATAATGGATTTACCGTAAATTTTTTCAACGGCAACCCCCTGCGTGTTAACGGCGATATTACACATATTGCCGAATACACCGAATAGCAATAAAGCAACGCCCAGGGCTAAAGGAGAAGTAGCCAATGCAAGCAGGCAAAGTACCGCAGCATAAAAGATGCAGGCAATGCTTAATACGGTCGCACTACCGAACCTGGTCACTAACCTGCCCGACAGGGTCATCGTGATGAGCTGACCTAAAGGTAACATCAATAATATGGTGCCGAGTTGACCCTCGGTGATATCAAGGGCAGACTTAATCGTTGGAATGCGGCTGGCCCAGGACGCAAAGGCAAGACCCTGGCAGAAATAAAACAAAGAAACTGCTAAACGGATCCGCTTTCTTTGCTCGTAAAGTAAGGTGTTGTCGATAAAAGTGGCCTGGGACATAAATACAAAAGGAAGCAAAATTAAGTCCTTCCGATGACCTTAACTATAGAATTGTGTGATGCAGCTGAAAATTTTATCAATGCAATAATTGTGTCCTTATGGTAAGGTGCCGGAGCTTGTCTATGATAAAATCGGGACAATAATCAAACTTAATTTCTCAAAAACACCTAACTTGTCCGCTTATTGATTCATTAAAACTCAGTGCAAAAAATGAATACAAGTGGTTGCACCCATCAAGAAATGCTGGATTATTTTATTGCTCTGCTGGGACCTGAAAGGGTCTTGACCGACCGGGAAAACCTGGAAAGAGCAGCGTCCGATAGTACGGAAGATTATGTTTTCCTTCCCCAAATGGTGTTGCAGCCGAAGACAACAGAAGAGATAAGCAGCGTATTAGCGTATTGTAATCGCCACCAGGTAATTATTACGCCGAGGGGCGCGGGTACCGGTTTGAGCGGGGGCAGTCTCCCTATATCGGGCAGCGTAGTACTGGATATGTGTTTGATGAATGACATATTGGATATTGACACGGAAAATTTCCAGGTGACAACTGAGCCCGGTGTCATTACCGAAGTGTTACAAAATGCGGTGCAGGAAAAGGGATTGTACTACCCGGTAGATCCTGCCAGTAAAGGGTCTTGTTTCATCGGTGGTAATGTAGCGGAAAATTCGGGTGGGGCCAGGGCCGTGAAATACGGTGTGGTGAAAGATTATGTGCTCAACCTGGAAGTGGTATTGCCCGATGGGTCGGTGATCTGGACCGGTGCTAATACGTTAAAAAATGCAACCGGCTATAACCTGACCCAACTGATCGTCGGGTCGGAAGGCACGTTGGCCGTAATCACTAAAATCGTATTGAAATTATTGCCACAACCTTCGAAAGACCTGCTGATACTGGTGCCTTTCTATTCCGCGGAAGAAGCCTGCCAGGCCGTTAACAAAGTGTTTCTAGCCGGGTATACACCCTCCGCTTTAGAGTTCATGGAAAGAGATGCTATCATGGCCGCCCGGAAATTTATCGGCGATTACTCCATTCCTGTTCCAGTGGAAATACAAGCGCACCTGCTGATAGAAGTCAATGGTCATGACGAGGACTACCTGATGCAGGAAATAGAAGGAATCGTAAAGGTAATGGAAGCGTTTGCAACCGGAGAGGTATTATTTGCCGGCAATCAAAAAGATAAAGACAGGTTATGGCGTCTGCGCCGGGTGACGGGAGAAGCGACCAAAGCCACTTCCATTTATAAAGAAGAAGATACCGTAGTGCCGAGAGCAAAATTACCACAGCTTTTAGCGAAAGTAAAGGAATTGGGCAAGGCTTATGGTTTTGACAGTATTTGCTACGGCCACGCCGGGGACGGCAACTTACACGTAAATATTTTGAAAAACGATATGCCTGATGAAGCCTGGCAACGGGAATTACCCGGGGCAATCCGTGAATTATTCTTATTTACCAAGTCGCTTGGAGGTACTTTAAGTGGCGAGCATGGTATCGGTTATGTGCAGAAAGAATTTATGGACATCGTGTTTTCCGAAGTGGAGCTGGAACTGATGCGCGGTATCAAAAAACTGTTTGATCCCAATAATATCCTCAACCCGGGAAAAATATTGCCGGAGCGTCGTAGTTAATCAGAAAGGAGCCGGTAAAATGGCTACTGTCCCTACAATCCCATTAAAAAAGCACCATACTCCGCGAGAATGGTGCTTTCAGATTTTATTTCAGCGATTACAGGTTCAATATGTCCCTGGAGATCACTAATTTCTGGATCTCGGTAGTGCCTTCGCCGATCGTACACAATTTGGAGTCACGATAAAACTTCTCCACGGGGAAGTCTTTAGTATAACCATAACCGCCGAATACCTGTACCGCGTCAGTAGCCACCTGGACACAGATCTCAGAAGCATACATTTTGGCCATAGCCGATTCTTTGGTCATTTTTTCGCCGCGGTTCTTCAGGTCGGCAGCCTGGTAGATCAGCATTTCGGCCGCTTCTATTTTTACAGCCATATCCGCTAA
>CAXYKQ010000198.1:0-3408 GCA_964277835.1 uncultured Edaphocola sp.
TACCGCACGGGTCAATACATCAATTACCGACTGGCTGTCATCTGTGACCGGGAACATGCGGTTATCCGCTTCAGTTTTCAGCTTTAAGCCACGCTCCGCAAACCAGGCAATGGTATCGGGTACAAAAAACTGGTGAAAGGTTTTCTTGACAAACTTCTCTCCGCGGGGGTATTTTTTGGACATGGCCGAGATACTGTCGGAATTGTGCGTCACATTACAACGCCCGCCGCCACTGATGCGTACTTTAGACAGGCATTTCTTGCTACGCTCTAAAAGGATAATTTTTGTACCGCTTGTTTTTACAATATTAGCCGCACAAAAGAAACCGGCGGCACCACCTCCCACTATTACAATTGTTTGCGCCATAGGGTTTATTTTTCCAAAATTGCTTCCAGGCTCGATTTTGCCGCAGCAATAGTTGCGTCCAGGTCGGCATAGCTTAGCGCATTGTTCAGGAACCAGGATTCAAAAGCGGAAGGCGGCAGGTAAATACCCCGCTGCAGCATCTCATGAAAAAAGCGATTAAAGAAAGCATTATCAGCAGCTGCTGCTGCCGCAAAATCTGTAACCGGCTTTGCAGAGAAGTGAACGCTGATCATGCTCCCTTTCTGGTTGATCTCATAAGCTACCCCTGATTGCGATAATACCTTGTTTAAGCCGTCTTTTAAATAAATCGTTTTTGCTTCGAGTTCTTTATAAATATTTGGATCTGTTTTCAGTTCTTTCAACAGGGCGATGCCGGCAGCCATGGCCAAAGGATTGCCGCTCAGCGTACCGGCCTGGTAGACATTCCCTAACGGAGCGATGTGTTCCATGATTTCCTTTTTACCTCCGAAAGCGCCCACCGGCAGCCCGGCGCCGATTACCTTACCGTAACAAACCAGGTCTGCATCTATATCTAATATTTCCTGGGCACCGCCGGGGGCCATGCGGAAGCCGGTCATTACTTCGTCAAAGATCAATAGCATACCATTTTCGGTACATATTTTCCTTAAGCCTTCAATAAATCCCTCCTGGGGCAGGATACAACCCATATTGCCCGCAACCGGTTCAATTATTATGGCAGCTATTTCGTCTTTATGATCGGCTACCAGCTGTTCCACAGCAGCCAGGTCATTATAAGGAGCAGTAAGTGTGTCCTGGGCATTTGCCGCAGTAACGCCGGGAACAGCCTGTATATTGAAGGTAGCGAGGCCAGAACCTGCTTTTACCAGGAACATATCGGCATGGCCATGATAGCAGCCTTCGAACTTAATAAATTTATTGCGCCCGGTATAACCGCGGGCTAAGCGAATCGCCGACATACAGGCTTCTGTACCGCTATTCACCATTCTCACCAGGTCTATATTCCGGGTCATGGATTTGATCAGTTCGGCCATTTCGATCTCCAGTAAAGTCGGCGCACCAAAGGAAGTGGAGTCTTCCGCCTTTTGCCGGATCGCTGCAATTACCGGCTGATGGGCATGGCCGAGGATCATCGGCCCCCAGGAAGCGATGTAATCGATATACTTTTGCCCGTCTTCATCGTAGAGATAAGCGCCTTTTGCTTTTGCAATAAACACCGGCGTACCACCCACTGATTTAAATGCTCTTACCGGTGAATTGACACCGCCGGGAATACTTTGTTGCGCACGTTCAAACAGGGATTTAGAGGAAGTATATTCGTACATTTTTCGTGATTTTTTATTGCCGACAAAAATACACATAAAAAAATCACCTTTACCAGGTGATTTTTTTATGATCGTCTCCACATTTAAAGGACGTTAGGCCCTGTATTATTGAACTAACATTCCGGAAGGGCCAGTGAAACATTGGTCGCCAGCCCGCCGTCGGCAGTTTCTTTGTATTTATGATTCATGTCCAGGGCGGTTTCCCACATGGTATTGACTACATTATCAAGGGACACTTTCGCATTATCCGGGTTACTCTGCAGGGCCAGTTGAGAAGCGGTAATCGCTTTGATCGCGCCCATAGTATTCCTTTCAATACAAGGTACCTGCACCAGTCCCGCAACCGGATCGCAGGTAAGGCCCAGGTGATGCTCCATAGCAATCTCAGCGGCCATCATACATTGACGGGCGCTACCGCCCAGCATTTCCGTCAGCGCTGCCGCTGCCATAGCGGAAGATACGCCGATCTCGGCCTGGCAACCGCCCATAGCGGCGGAGATAGTAGCGCCTTTTTTAAAGATCGAACCGATCTCGGAGGCACACAGGAGGAAATGGTAAATCTTATCTTCATCATCCCCGTTGCAGAAGGTTATATAGTACATTAATACGGCAGGGATCACGCCTGCAGCACCGTTTGTAGGCGCGGTCACTACCCTGCTGAAGGAAGCATTTTCTTCGTTGACCGCCAAAGCAAAACAGCTTACCCAATCTAAAATGTAGAGAAAAGTGGAAGGCTGTGCTTTAATATGCTCCAGCCACTGCTCATAATTGTCGTAAGCTTTATCTTTTAAGAGACGTTTATTTAATCTCGCAGCCCTGCGGCTCACATTCAAGCCGCCGGGCAAAGTTCCTTCAATGTGACAGCCCCTGTAGATACAGTTGCGCATGGTATCCCAGATTCGCATGACACCGGCCTTAGTCTCGGCTTCTGTTCGCCAGGCGTGTTCGTTTTCCTGAACTATTTCAGAAATGCTGAGTCCTGTTTTGATACACCAGTGCAACAAATCTTTAGCGTTATCTACCGGGAAGGCTAATTCAACTTCTGTAGCTCCGCTATTGTTCTGTCCTTCCTGCACTACGAACCCCCCACCTATAGAATAGTAGGTATCCGCAATTTGGTCGCCGTTTTTGAAGCTACACAAAAAGGTCATCCCGTTAGGGTGAAAAGGGAGACTCTCTTCCATCATGAAAATAACGTCCTCCTTGGGTTGGAACGGGACGAGGTATTCCTGTCCCAGCAGGATCTGTCCTTTTGCCGCTATATCATCAATCGTTGGATAAATGAGGTTGACATCAAACGTAACGGGGTCGGACCCGAAAAGGCCTAATATAACCGCTACATCTGTGCCGTGCCCTATCCCGGTTTTGGCTAAAGAACCATACAAAAGGCATTGTACTTTTGCCACCTGATCCAGGCCGGGATTTGCCCTCAATTTTTCTAAAAATTGTAAAGCCGCTCTCCAGGGGCCTAAAGTATGTGAAGAACTGGGACCTACCCCAATTTTAAACATGTCAAATACTGAAATATTCTCTCTGCTATTCAAAGTTGCGTTATGTTTACCTGGTCAAAATTAGGTAAAACTAACAACAAATAAATACAGAGTCTGCTGTCAACGACTACAGCAAGAACCGGAATGCCCGGCATAATATGAAATAAGTATTTATTTAACTTTATAGAACTTAATTAATACCTTTGCTCATCAATCAATTTTACTGATCTTAATATGTGAATATTGGA
>CAXYKQ010000199.1:0-8192 GCA_964277835.1 uncultured Edaphocola sp.
TGGATTATTTCTCAGAATCCTGGGAATACCTATTTAACAGTAGGGGCTCCAAACCTTATAGCTGAAGCAATGGAGAAAGTAGATCTAATGATTAATGGCGCTGGGTTACGTCATCTCATTAGGCCCAGTGCACAAAGGGTAAAATCCCAGAAATCTGGAGATACAAATACTAAAAAAGAGTTTTTAGAGGGGTATTTGAAGGTTGCGAGTGCAACTAATCATGGTGATATTAGGCAGCTAGATTTAATGATTGGGCTATTCGATGACTTTGAAAAGGCCAAAACCACATCTAAAGAGGCAGGAGATATAGTTGGTTTGTATGATCAACGCTTTGCTGCTTATGCAGACATTTGCAAAAAGGCATTTATTTCTACCCCAGAGCTAGAAAGCATTTCTAACATTTATCCTTTATTCCTCAAAGGAGATCAAAGGAAATATTTAATACCATGCCCAAACTGCTCAAGCGGAATTGAGTTGTTGTGGGAAGCAAAATCAGAAGATAAGGATTTTACAGGGGGGATTTATTGGGAAACAGATCATAATGGGGATTTAATAGAAAAAACAGTTGGATATATTTGTCAAGAATGCGGGAATCATTTTAATGATAAAAGGAAAAGGCAATTCCTAAACGACGGAATATGGAATCCAACCGCAAAGCCACAAGAGCCGGACACCTTTAGTTATCATGTTTCCGCTTTATATGCTCCACTTGGGATGTATGATTGGAAATATTATATTAGAAAGTGGATTAGTATGCACCCCAAAGGTCAGGAAAGAAAAGAGTCAGAATATCAAACTTTTGTAAATGTAGTACTAGGATTGCCATATAAAGGCTACTCAGAAGCTCCAAAAGCAAATTCAATCCAGCGTAATACCCGTGATTATAAAATAAATACTATCCCTGAGCAACAATCGATAAAAGACGGAAACGGCCGGATCGTTTTGCTTACTTGCGGATCCGATATGAACGGCACTAAAGACGATGCCAGACTTGATTATGAAATTGTAGCTCATTCTGAAAGCGGGTCTACATATTCAGTTTGCCATGGCTCTATTGGTACATTCGTACCGAGGGAAAACTCACTGGTAAATAAAACTGATCGTGAAAGGTGGACCTACGAGGAAAAAGGGGTCCGAAGTGTATGGCCTGAGTTCGAAAGAATCATTAACCAAAGCTTTACAACGGAAGATGGACGCCCAATGAAAGTAGCTTTGTCCGGGTTGGATTGCGGACACCATTCTCAATACGCTTACACGTTCATTGAAAAGGTAAATCTAAAGGTGAAACGGCCCATTGTTGTAGGCGTGAAAGGTGATAAAGAAGATCAAAACATTAGATTTGGAATTGATGTAAAGCACGTAAAACCGGCCCGTGAACGGATTAACCTATGGATTCTACAGGTAGGATTAATTAAAGATAAATTAGCCGGGTTTATGGGGCTCCGCTGGGTAGATAAGACCGATAGCCAGCCAAATAATTTTATGAACTTCCCCCAGCCGGCAGCCGGTCTATATGGCTTTTCGAATTTCTTTGAACATTACGAGGCGGAACACCGAGTTGTGGTAAAAGGCGAAGACAACGAAGGTATAGCTTCTCGGTGGGTAAAAAAAACCAGTGTAGCGCAAAACCACCTATGGGATTGTCGGGTCTATAATCTGGCGGTTGTTGATATTTACCTGGAACTACTTTCGAAAGAATACAAGCAGAAAATAACCTATGCTTCCTATGCAAGAGTGGTAAGGAGTCAATTAGAAAAAAAATAGTCCCACATGGCGGGACTATTTTTTTTTGAGGGTCATACTCATTCTACTTTAGTAGTAAAGCTACAATTATAATGAGTATAGCAATAGGTCAAGAACGAGTTTCCGCTGTTGTTGGGTATACCCTGGCTACAGGGGATTTCTCTGAATCAAGCCCAAATTTACCGCAAAGAATAGCAATTTTAGCGGAAGCCAATACAGCCAATCAGGCTACTTTAAATACCGACCCGCAGCAGTTAATTTCTGCACAGCAAGCCGGTAATATATACGGTTTTGGCTCCCCTATTTATAACACAATGCGCATTCTTAAGCCTGCAAGTGGTGACGGTGTTGGCGGTATTCCAATTTTTGTATATCCGCAGGAAGCCGCTGTAGGTTCAACCGCCCGTGTACAAACCATTACAGTTACTGGTACAGCAACAGGTAATGCTACTCATAAAATATTCATTGCCGGAAGATCAATTTTAGACGGGTATTCCTACGATGTGAATATTGTATCCGGGGACACTCCTACAATTATCGCAAGTAAGATCGTTTCTGTAATATCTGCAGCGCTGGGTGCCCCGGTAAGCGCAACATCATCTGCCGGGGTTGTTACCGCTACTACTAAATGGACCGGGTTAACCGCTCAGGACGTGAATCTTGAAATGAGTAATGAGGGCAATGGTGTAGGTGTAACTTATGCTGTTGCACAAACAACTGCAGGAAGTGGTACACCAAGCGTAGGAGACGCACTTGATATGTTCGGTTCTGCCTGGAATACTATTGTTATTAACTCTTACGGCACAAATTCCACGGTAATGGCTGCCCTTGAGACATTCAACGGCATCCCAGATAATGAGCAGCCAACCGGTCGTTATACCGGCATTATCATGAAGCCATTTATAGCGATCACAGGTAGTACGGCGGAAGACCCTAGCTCTATAACAAACGCTCGTAAGACAAACGTAACTATAGCTATTGCGCCAGCCCCATTAAGTAAGGGTATGCCCATGGAAGCTGCTGCAAACATGGCGGTATTATTCGCCCGTGTGAGCCAGGATGCTCCACATTTAGATGTTTTGGAAAAATACTATCCTGATATGCCCGCGCCTGCTAGTATAGGGGCAATGAGCTCGTATGATGGCCGTGACGCTATTGTTAAAAAGGGTTGCTCAACAGTTGACCTAGTAGGTGGCAGATACCAGGTAAAGGACTTTGTTACTACATATCATCCGGATGGTGAAGCGGTTCCGCAATTCAGGTATTGTCGGACGCTTATGCTGGATTTTAATGTTAAATACGGCTACTATTTGTTGGAGCAAACAAACATTGTAGGCCACGCCCTGGCAAACGATAACGACCGTGTGAATGCTACAAAGGTTATTAAGCCGAAGCAGTGGAAGCAAGTATTAAACTCCTATGCTGACGACCTGGTTAGCAGAGGGTTGCTGGCTGATGCTGCGTTTATGCAGTCAAGCTTACAAGTAAACATCTCAGCAACCAATCCGGACAGATTTGAGACTCATTTCAGGTATAAGCGCTCCGGTTTTTTAAGGCAGGCGGCCACAACCGCAACTGATGGTTTAAATTTTGGTAATATCTAAAAAAAATAAAAATGGCTGTAGGCGGCGATATCATAGAAGTAACAGTAAACCATCCCACGGTCGGGACAGGTGTTTTTAAAATAAAATCAAACGAAAGTTCTACCATAGACCTGGGGGGCATCCGTAAAAATGACGATGCAAATCAGATTTCATCAGATGGTACAACCATGATCCGTCAAATGAATATGGCGGCATGGTCAGCTGAATATACAGTAATTAATGATACCGCAGCAACTGTTCCGGCAGCAGAATTAGTTTGCGCCTTAATGGAAAGCCCGGAAGAAGGTAATTATACTATTGCGCTGATTAATGGAACTGTTTATGGGGGTCTTGGATCTCCGGTGGGGGATGTACAACCGGATATAAACGTGTCAACATTCACAATGAAGATTAACGGACCAGGGAAGCTTAAAAAAATCGTATAACCAAAAATCAATATAAAACATGAATACAGTATCACTAGATGTGGCGCAAAAAGAAGTGGACAATTTTATTGAGGATGTTTTATGCCTTACAGAAGATGAAAAGGCGTCAAATCAGGCGACCATAAAAAAGCTGGTAGCTAACGTTTGTAGCGGTCACCTGATCATTGATAATTCAGGTGAAAATATCACAATAAAGCAGATTCTCAAAAAGCCAATTCATGATGAATCCGGGAATGTTTTCTTATCTGAAGTTACCTACAACACCAGGATTCGTGCGCATGAAATCAAATATCACACTAAAAGTGTTGAAATACAGGATATTGATGGAAGATATTTAGCGGTAGCCGCAGCAATGACTGGGAAAGGAGCCTCTATATTGGGTAAAATGCTCACCCCTGATTTTTCAATTTTGAAAACTATTGCCGGTTTTTTCATGTAAGGTATGATGTTGAGAGCATCAACAACATGATACTAACAGTAATAAGAGAGCATCACTGGCCGCCAGAGGTTGTTGATGCTCTCTTTTTAGATGCAAAAGATCATCACGGTTTGGTTTTCTGGTATAACGATGTAGTTGAAACACACAAAAACATTAAAAGATAATGGCCTTTACTATCCCTTCCATATTTACTGCAATTGACCGGTTGTCACGACCGGTCAAACAAATGGCTTCCCGCGTTAACAGTTCCATGGCCGCAATGGAAAAAAAATTCAAGGATGTTAGTGAGGTTTCAAAAAAAATGATGGTGGGCGGCGCGGTTGTAGGAACTGTGATCGCGGCACCGCTGGTAATGGCTACAAAGAAGGCTATTGATTTTGAAGATCAGATGGCTGATGTTGCGAAAACGACAGGGTTAAGTGGTGAATTACTGAAAAAGCTAGGGGATTCAATTTTAAGTTATTCAGGCAAGACAAGGACATCAATACAGGAGCTCACACAAATTGCTGCTATCGGCGGATCTATGGGCATTGCAGCAAACCAGCTAGATGCTTTCACAAAATCTGCTGACAAGTTTAATATAGCTTTAGGTTCAGACTTTGGGGGAGTAGAAACTGCTGTAAAAAGTGTGGCTGCACTTAGGAATCTATTTAAGGAAACTCGGGGACTGGAAGCCGCAGATTCCATCAATAAGGTAGGTTCTGCCATCAATGCCCTTACAATGAAAGGGGCAGGGGCTCAAGCAATGAATGATATTACACAAAGGCTGGGAGCTCTGCCAGACTTTTTAAAACCGTCGATACAAGATACAATCGCACTTGCTGCTGTACTGGATAAAGCAGGTATATCTGCAGAGGTAGCGGCATCAGGTATGACACAGCTAACATCATTAGGTGGTAGGGAAATAGCAGCATTTGCTAAGCAAATGAAATTATCAACAGCTGCGGCTACCAAACTATTAAATACAGATCCATCAAAATTTGCATTCAAACTGGCAGAATCATTCCGCGGGATGGATGGCGTAAAAGCTATTCAAACAATGGATGCCATGAAGATAAAAAGCACTGAGGTTATGAAAATGATAGGTGCATTGGGGGCAAACTATGATGATTTTATTAAATACCAACAAATATCAAATAATGAATTTGTAAATGCAAATTCACTTTCACAGGAAGCAGCGGCCAAAAATGCTACTCATGCAGCAAAAATTGAGATGCTGAAAAATCAAGTTGAAACGCTTGCCATCAAAGCAGGGGAACTTTTATTGCCAATTCTCGATGAACTGTTAAATACAATAACTCCAATTATAGACAGCACAAGCAAATGGATTAGTGAAAATAAAGAAACAGCTAAGATCATTGCCTATGTGGCAGGAGGAGTAGCAGGTTTTGCGTTTGCTCTTTCAGGCATTGCAGGTGTTATACAATCGATCATTACCATAACAAAAGCCTGGCGAGCGGTTCAAGCGGCCTTAAATATTACTCTATCTGCAAATCCTATTGGGATTATCATACTTTCCATCGTGACATTAATTGGAATTATAATCTGGCTAAAAGATAATGTTACGGGATGGGGTGAACAATGGGACCAGGTGTGGGGATTTGCCAAAGCGGTATTTCTTCACCAGGCAAATATTATCAAGTTGGGATTCCTTACCCTCGCAGATAAGTTTATGTCAATGGTAGAAATTATAAAATGGGCATGGCTTACACTTCAGAATAAAATTGGAGCTATGAGCGATGATCGTTACCAAAATGAGCTGAGGTTAATTGAACAGGAAAAGAATGCTCGATTGAAGGCTTATAAAGAAACGGAGGCTGAGGTATTAAAACATCAGGACCGAATTTCCCAGGGGATAGAATGGAAGTTAAAAATGAAGGCACCTGCGGATTCTACTACTACTGCTGCAGCTACCCCCGCGATTAACCCTAAAGCCGAACAAAACAAAGCTCTTGCTTCCACCATGACCGAAACCATAAACAACAAATTGAGCATAGACATCAACGGCAATCCTAAAGACTTTAGTTATAAGGCTCCCGCAGGAATACCGGTGCGATTAACCCCAAATATTGGATAGTATGATTGATTTGTTAATGGTAGAAACTGATGATGGCGGCGACCTGGTGCAGCAAGGTAATGATTTGCTGATGGATAGTATATTCGGCACTATGATCTATCTCGCGCTTTTCGGAGGCTACGATTTTTGGGCAAACGATCTACTACTTGAAGGATCGCAGAAATACGAATCCCTGACTGAAAAAACACTGAAAGAGGTGGCTTTAAATTCAGGTGGCCGGATGACGATTGAAAATGCGATTCGCAATGATTTACAATTCTTCATTACTGAAATACCAGGAACGACAGTAACTGTGTCTGCACAGGTCGTTTCTGATGATAAAATGGATATTCAAATTTTAATTAATAACGAGGCGTACATTTTACAATTTGTACAGCCTGGACGCTTAATTTTTGTAAGACGCGATGCTTAAAATACCAACTCTAAAAGAGCTGTACGATGAAATAGTGCAGGATGTGCAAACCGAAATGGGAGTTGCTTTAAGCCCTTTCGGGAATATGTATTTGCGTGCGCAGGCGGCCTGGCAAGCCGCAAAACTAAAACTGTTTTACCTGCAAATTGGCAGTGTTCAAAAGAACCTTTTCGCTGATACGGCAGAGCCTGAAAGTATGGGTGGTACATTAGAAAGGATTGGGCGGCTAAAGATCAACCGGAACCCTTTCCCTGCAACAGCCGGTAAATATGAAGTTTCTGTAACGGCTACAGGTAACGCCCTGATCCCTACTGGTACAATATTCAAAAGCCTGGAAAGTGCACTTAATGCGGGATTGCTGCTGATCACTGATCAAGATTTCAATATCGATCAGGCAAACAATATGATTGAACTCCGGGCGCTTACTCCTGGATTGGAGGGGAAATTGAATGTAAATGACGGGCTTTCTTGTACCGTACCGATTGTTGGCATAACAGGTGAAGCTGTTGTGCTGTCAGAAACGACATCCCCTACCGCTGCCGAATCGGAAGAAGATTACCGGCAGGCGATCATTGACAGCTACCGACTGGAGCCTCAAGGTGGAGCCGCTGCTGATTATATTTTATGGGCACAAGATGCTACCGGCGTTAAAAGATCTTATCCATATACAACCCCTGCCAATCCCGCTGAGGTAGATATCTACATTGAGGCTTCACCAGAGGACAGTACAGACGGCATGGGAACACCCAGCGCTACGATACTTCAAAATGTGGAGGCCGTTTTGCAGATCGATCCAAATACCGGGCAGGGTCGTACTCCCTTAAGTGTATGGGCAAATAATGTTTATCCAGTAGTAATCAATAAACTTACTATAACGATCACAAATAGCGCCGGGATCACAGAAGCACAGCGGGTGATCATCAATGCCGCGTTAAAAGAACAAGTGGATGAAGTCCGGCCGTTCATTGCTGGGGCAGATATCATGGATGAACGAAATGATACGATCAGTACCAACCAAATTATCTCCTGGATGATAAATGCTGCGCCCGGTGTGGGGTTTGGTGCTGTTGAAATGAGTATTCAGATCGGTGGCGACCCTGCGAATACTGTTTCGATTAAAAATTTTAGTTTCGGAAACATACCCTACTTAGTAAATGTAATTTATGCTTAGCATCATCAGGAAAATAACAAGGCAACTCATGCCCTCCGGCCGCGCATTCCGGCAGCCGGAGGGCGGTGTTATGAATCGAATTAACAAAGCCCTGGCACTAAGTGAAGAACGAGCTGTAAACGGGGCGCTGAGCACCTTTGATTCCGCCTTTCCGGATAATGCCAACTTTACCACAGAAGATGCGGACATGTGGGAAAAAAGGCTAGGCATGATAAACGGTGCCGGCGTCGCCCTGTCCAACCGTATGGCCGCGATCCGGTTAAAATATAATTACCCGGTAACCAATGCCCCACGACAATATTACAAGTATCTGGAGCAGCA